>NZ_JBHUAF010000125.1:0-20822 GCF_042789895.1 Kitasatospora sp. NPDC056783 | reverse complement strand
GTGTCGGGGGAGCCGCCCTGCCGCTCGGTCACCGCAGGCCCTGCCCGGTCGCCGGCCGGACCGCGTCGGCCGGGGCGCCCGCCCCGGGCAACAGCACCCGGACCCCGCTGCGCGAGGTGTTCGACAGCCGCAGGACCGGGTCGTGCGCGTCGGCGGGCCGCGTCCGCTCCACCGGGTGCGCCCGGACGGGGCTGTGCGACGGCGGCGGGACCCGCACCGCGAGTGCTCCCACCGAGACGAGCCCGAGGGCCGCCGCCGTGGGGACCAGAGCCGTCCGTAGCCGTTTCGCCGTGCTGGTCACGATGGTCTCTCCCAGGAACTGTCGCCGGTTCGGGCCGGACGCGGGCGGCCGCAGCGGTGTGCGGTCCGGGGGTCGCCCCGCTGAACGGAAGCCGTGGGCCGCCGGGTTCAGACCGGACGCGAGCCGGTCGAACCCCGGAGGGTGTGCCGTCCGTGCTACCGGCGGAGGCCGGTCGGCAGTCGGCCCGACGGAGACGAGGGAGGACAGCGATGGCCTGGTACCAGGGGCCGAGCCGGATCACGGTGACGGCGGCGGAGGGGCGGTTCCCGCAGCGGGCGGTGGTGACCGTCCGGGGCGCGGCTCCGGTGGAGATCCACGGCGAGGTCGGCGCCGTCCACCTCGTCGAGGCGGAGAGCTGGCGGCTCGACCTGGAGCATCGCCACCAGGGCGAGTGGTGTCCCAACGTCCGTGCCGTGCAGGGCCGGTGGCAGGAGATCCGGGGCGTGCTGACGCAGGCCGTGCACAGCCGGAACCGCGACCAGGCCGGTGACCGCCAAAGCCGCAACCTGGTGCTGCGGATCGAGCGGGTCCTGCCGGACGGTGACGATCCCCCGGCGGTGACCGCCCCCGCCGCGCGCCGGACCACGGCCGCGTACCGCGCTCCGGCGGTCTCGACGGGCCCGGCGCCGCGCACCTCGGCCGGACCGGCGGGTGGCGCCTCGGCCCCGGCTGTACGGACGACCACCTCGGGCGGCTCCTGGAGCGGTTGACCGGGCCGGTCACGACCGGAAGCGCGCCAGCCTCGCCTGCACCTGCTCCACCTGGCGGGTCATCCGCCCCTGCTCGGTGGCGATTTCCAGGGCCCGCTCCCAGTGCCGACGCGCCTCGGCCTTCAGCCCCCGGTCGTCCATCACCTGCCCGATGAAGTCGGCGAAGTCGAACTCCGCGTGGGCCTGGTTGCCCTGGGCCCGGCCGAGTTCCAGCACCCGGTGGATCTGCTCCACGGCCTCGTCGGTGCGGCCCAGCGCGCGCAGCACCTGGGCGTAGGTCTTGGTCGAGATCACCAGGTATGGGTCCGACTCGCGCCCGGCGAGCAGAGCCAGCGACTCCTCGATCGGCTCCAGTGCCTCCGCGGCCCGGCCCGCCCGGAACAGGGTGTGCGCCAGGTTGTTGAGGGCCTGGGAGAGCAGCCGGGGATCGCCCAGCTTCCGCGCGTGGGCCACCGTTTCGGCGAAGCCCTCCAACGCTCTCCAGGGCTCGCCGTGGTCGTCGGCGAAGCTCGTCCGCATGCTGAGGTAGCGGTGCCTGAGGACCGGCAGGCTCTCCGGGTCGGCGACGGCGACGGCGCGCTCGGACTGCTCCAGGGCCTCCGGCCGCCGGCCCAGCCAGCCCAGCGAGAGGCTGTGGTTGGAGTACAGGTGCGGCCGGTTCGCGGCCGTGCCGGCGGTCTCGGCGGCCGTCAGCGCCTGTCGGGCCGCCTCCTCCCAGGCACGGAACAGGCCCGCGTCGAGGTAGAGGTAGCCGGCGTTCTCGACCAGCCGGCAGGCGTGGTCGTGGGCGCCCCACCGGCAGGCCAGGGCGATCAGGGCGCGGACGGTCGGCTCCTCGGCCCGGAACCAGGCCAGGGCGTCCGCCGAGGTCGCGAACTCCGGGGTACCGCCGCTCGGTCGGTGGGCCGGGCGGTGGTGGCGCGCGTCCGGCCGGGCGAGGACGAGCCCGGCGGCGGTCGTGGCCAGGTAGTGGTCGAACAGCCGGGCCAGGGCCGTCTCCCGGGTGGCGGCCGGCAGCTCCTCGGCCGCGTGCCGGGCGTGCAGCCGCACCAGGTCGTGGCGCTCGAAGCGTCCCGGCGCGCTCTCCTCGACCAGGTGCGCCTGGTACAGCAGCTCCAGCGAAGCGGCGGCCGCGCGCCGGTCGGTGCCGGCCAGGGTCGCCGCCGCGGCGGTGTCGACCTGCCGGCCCGGGTGGACGCCGAGCAGCCGGAACAGGGCGACGGCCGGCTCGGGAAGGGTACGGACCGTCAGTTCCAGGGCCGCCGCGACGCTCAGCGTGCCCTGGGTGGCCAGTGCGGCCAGCCGGGAGCGCTCGTCGGACAGTTCGCCCGCCAGGGTGGCGACCCGCCAGTGCGGCCGGGTCGCCAGCCGTGAGCCGGCGATCCGCAGCGCCAGCGGCAGCCCCTCGCACAGGCCGGCCACCCGCTCCGCCGCCTCCCGTTCGGCCTCCAGCCTCGGCCGGCCGGCGATCCCGGCCAGGACCCCGAAGGCGTCGTCGGCCCGGAGCGACTCCAGGGACAGCGCCCGCGCGCCCTCGACGGCGAGCAGCCCGTTGAGCCGGTGTCGGCTGGTCACCACCACGACGCAGCCCGGCTCGGCCGGCAGCAGCGGGAGCACCTGCTCCGCGTCCCGCGCGTTCTCCAGCACGAGCAGCACCCGGCGGCCGGCCAGCAGCGTCCGGCAGGCGGCCGTCAGCTCCGCCCGGTCGGTCGGGAGGGCGCCGTCCTCGGCGCCGAGGCCCCGCAGCAGTTCGGCGAGTGCCTCCTCGGGGCTCAGCGGCGTGGTCTCGTCGAAGCCGCGGAGGTCGACACCGATCCGCCCGTCCGGGAACGCGGCGGCGTTCCGGTGCGCCCAGCGCAGGACGAGCGCCGTCTTGCCGACCCCGGCCGGGCCGGTCACCAGCAGCAGCCGCCGGCCGCCGCCCGCCGCCGTGCCCGTACCGCCGTCCGCCGTGCCCGTACCGCCGCCCGCGCCGCTCTGTTCGCCCAGCCAGGCCAGTTCGGCGTCCCGTCCGACGAAGCGGCCCGGCTCGCGGGGCAGCCGCGCCGGGGCGGCAAAGGGCTGCGCCCGCGGGATGGACCGGATCAGGGCGAGGGCCTCCCGGAGGCCGGTGCCGGGGTCGATCCCGGCCTCCTCGGCCAGCCGCCGCGCGGTCGCCCCGTAGAGGGCGACGGCCTCGGCGGTCCTGTCCTCCTGGTGGAGGCAGAGCATGGTGAGGCGGACCAGCGGTTCGCGCAGCGGGTGCCCGGCCAGCGCCTCGGTGAGTTCGGCGGTCACGGTGGCGCCCCGCCCGGTGCGCAGCAGCCGTTCGGCGAGCTGTTCCAGGGCCTGGATCCGGAGGGTCTCCAGCCGGGCGGCCGCGCCCTCGCGCAGCGCGGCGGAGCCGCAGTCGGCGAGCGTGGCACCGCGCCGCAGCGCGACCGCCTCGCGCAGCAGCGGTACGGCCGCCTCGTCGGCGGCCTCGGTGCGGGCGCGGTCGAGCAGCCGGTCCAGCCGGTGGGCGTCGATCAGGTCCGGGTCGGCGCGCAGCACGTAGCCCGGGGCGCGGGTCTCCAGCCGCAGGCCGTCGTCGAGCAGGGCGCGCAGCTTGGCGATGTGGCCCTGCAGCGCGGCGCGCGCGGTGGGGGGCGGGGCGTGGTCCCAGGCGAGGTCGAGCAGCCGCTCGACCGGGACCACGCGATTGGCCTCCAGGGCGAGCACGGCCAGCACGGCGCGGCGCCGGGCGCCGCCGACGTGGACGGCCGTGCCCTCGGCGGTCCGCAGCTCCAGCGGTCCCAGCAGCAGAATCCGCACGCCGCTCCTGTACTCCCGTCCGTCCTCGGCCCCCGGGCCCGCACCTTATCGGGCCGGTGGCGGGCGCCGTGGCCCGGGGCCTGGCCGGCCTTCGCCCGGTTCGAGGCGGCGGACACCGCCGGCGGCTGGGAGTGCCCCAGATCGTCGGCGAAGACGCGGCGCTCGTCCGTGGTCCAGGCGTCGGCACCGACCGGCGGGGAGGGTCGTTGGCCGTCATCCCGAACCGCAGCGGGCCCACCCGGCGGAGCCGCTCCAACGTTCACTGGATCCGGTCGTCCGCCGCAACAACGTCCCGGCTCACATGTCCCGCACCTTTCTCGCTGCCGGCCCCTGGGAATCCCGGACCGGCTGGCTCTTCCAGCCCGGGGGAGCGAACCGTACCCGTCCGCGGACCACCGTTGCACCGCCGGGTCCGCAGTGCCGTCGCCGAGCGCCCGTCCTCGTAGAGGGACTTGCCGGGCGGCATGGGACGTACCCACACTGGAGTGAGGCGAAGGGGGGCGTCATGTGGGTGGTACCGGGCCTGCTGGCGGTGGCAGGGGCGGCGGTGGCCGTGACCTGGCTGAATGCCGGCGTCTGGATGGGCAGGTTGTACGGCGCCGAACGGCGCGCGAAAGGACGGGAGTTCGAGCCCAGCGTGGAGGAAGTGGCCTGCCTGGCGGGCCACTTGGTGGAGCTGAGGCTCCTGGCGATGTACGACGCGGGCCGGATCGTCGTCTCCCGCTCGGGGGACGTCACCGCGACCGCGGCCGCAGCCACGACCTCGACCGACCCGGAGGACTACTTCGAGGCGGCGGCCGTCCGCACTCTCGGTCCCACCCGCACCGGTGACATGAGGACGCTGACCATGTGGCTGGACGACGACGCGCCGCCACACGCCGTGCGCCGCCGCCTGGTGGCCGCGGGTCTGCTCAATGACGCGAAGCTCCTCGACCGGGCGTCGTTGGCCGAGGAGTCGATGGCCCTGGTGTCCTTCGTGGTGGCCGCGGTGGGCGTGGCCGCCTTTGTGTACGCACTCGTGCGGGGCGAGAACTGGCTCCTCCCGTTGCTGGCCTTCCCCGCGCTGTTCGCGGTGGCCCGGCTGGCCATCGTGCTGGTGGACATGTACGGGGACTTCGGCCGGCACACCGGGCTCGGCTCCCGGGTGCTCTCCGAAGCCCGGTCGGCCGACCGCCGCGAGCACGGGCCCACGGTCGACCGTCACGAGCACGCCCCGATGGCCGTGGCCCTGGCCGGGATGTCGGCCCTGCCGGCCGGGCACGCCCTGCGGATCTGCCTCGAAGCCTCCCGCGCCCGTGCCTCGGCCCGAGCCCGGGGCGGCAGGAGCACCCACCGCTCCCACGGCGGGGGCGGCTACAGCGGCAGGAGCTGCGGCGGCAACGGCCCGATCGGCTGCGGGACCAGCTGCGGATCGAACTGCGGCTCCTGACCACGGGAACGTACGAGCCCCCGGCCGGGCGTGCCGGAACCCCGGCCGGGGGATACCGGCGATGCCGAGACCCCGCGGCGCGCCGCCAGGACGGGCCCGAAGCCCGTTCCGGCGCTCCGCACCTGATCGACCGAACGGGTGTGGCGGCGTGGACGTCCCGCGTCGACCGGGGGCCGGGTGCCCGGCGGATCCACCGGGCCCGGGGTGCGGCGGCCGGGACGGCGGCACGGTCACGGTGCCGCGGGTGGGCCCGCACCTGTGACGCGGTGCCGGCGGTCGGGCCGGCCGACCGGGCCGGACAGGTGCCGGGACAGCCCCCGTCCCAACCTTCCTGGCGTCCGATGATGCGCGCTGGATCACCGGGGACGCCATCCCCGTCTCCGGCGGCCTGCGGCTGACGTCACGCGGTCCTCGCCGCCGACCCGAGACCGGCCGGCCCCGTTGCTCCTGGTCAGCGAGCGCTGAGGAGGCAGAACTCGTTGCCCTCCGGGTCGGTCAGGATCCGCCAGGAGATGGCGGACTGGTCGATGCCCGGGTCGGAGGCGCCCAGAGCGCGCAGCCTGGCCTCCTCGGCTGCCGGGTCGTCACCGAGGTAGGGAGCGACGTCGAGGTGGACGCGGTTCCACCCGCTCTTGGTGTCGGGGGTGCGGACGAACTCCAGGTAGGGGCCGACGCCGTGGGCGGAACGCATGGTCGCGTGGTCGTCGGCGGTCTCGTGCACCGCCCAGTCCATTGCCTCGCCCCAGAACCGGGCCATCGCCCGCGGGTCGGCGCAGTCGACCACCACCGCGGCGATCGGACCGGTGTCCCGGTAGATCTCCCGGGGCTCCAGGACGCAGAACTCGTTGCCCTCCGGGTCTCCCGACACACGAAACTACCGGTTTTAAAGCCCCGCCCGGGATCGGTCCGGGCGGGGCGAGGGGTCCTACTTGCTGACGATTCGGTGTCGCGGGACCGCCCAGCAGTCACGGGCCCAGTGCCGGTCTATCCCGTCGGTCCAGGGTCGGCAGTCGTTGGCCGTACGGGGGGCGTAGCGGGCCTTGTGGCGGCCCGGGGTGAGGATCTGCCACCCGGCCCGCTCACACTCGCGCAGGCCCCGCGTGTTGCCCCGGCGGGTGCCGTCGGGAAGGGTCCGGATGAACGGCTTCGCCATCACGCCACCGCCCCGGCGAGGGTGTGCGCGCCCGGGTAGGTGTACCCGGTGTCCGGTCGCCCCTCGCCCACGGCGCGCAGTGCTTCGCGGCGTTCGCGCTGACGCTGCCTCTCGTTGTAGTCGCGCTGCATGTCGTCCAACTCGGCGCGCCACGCGTCGTGGTCAATGTACGGGCGGACGAGCGGGCCCGTGGAAAGGCGGTCCGGCTCCGGGGTCGGTTCGTACGGGGCAGGGGTCGACGGCTCGGGGGCGGGAGCCGGAACGGGGGCCGCGGGGGCCGGTACGGCGCGGTGCTGTCCGCGAGCCGGCAAGCAGAGAACCAGGGCGCGGCGTATGAGCGTGACGATAAGATGACGCATGTCGGACAGCTCCTTGAAAGCTGGTCGGCGTGGGCCCCCGGTTGCAGCCGGGGGCTTTTTCGTGTCCAAAGGTACGGCAACTGGTATAGGCCGGTCTAGGTCGGCGCAGGCCGGTATAGGCCGAGTGGATTGTCTACGCTGCTGCGCATGGCACCGCGTGAAATCGATCCCCGGGGCGCTCTACCCCCGTTTCGGCAGGTAGCCGCCGTGCTGGCTACCGAGATCAAGTCCGGGAAGTTGCCCGCGGGAAGTGCCGTTCCTTCGGAACGGGAGTTGTCCGAACGGTTCGGCGTGGCCCGGAACACGATCCGGGCGGCATTCGGCGTGCTCCGTGATGACGGCCTGGTGGAGACCGTTCCGGGTCGGGGTACCTATGTGGTGGGGTCGGAACCGGACGGCCAGGCCGACGAGTAGGCCCCGCCCGCCGGGTTGCGAGTGCATTCGACGAACGGGGCCAACGGGGCGCGGGGAGGCAGCGGGTCGTAATCGCATGAACCCTGCGCCCCGGTAGTCACTCTATCTCGGCGGCTCCGGTGTGCTGCTCCCGGAGTTCGGCCACCTGGTCACGGTAGAGAGCCTTCGCCGCCCACGCACCGTACTCCTGTGTGGGAGCAGCCATTTCGACCACGTGGTGCGCCCTAGCCTTGAGCACGGCACCCCACAGCACCACGTGATGCTGGGCGCTGCGTCCGCATTCCTGTGGCTCGCCGGGGAGGCAGAGCGGGAGCGGGTCACCGACCTTGTTCGCCGCGTGGCGGACGTACCGGGCGACGCCCAGCCACTGTTCGGGCGTCCGGGCCGGCCAACCGTTGGTCATGTCACCGGGCCACGGTGCCCGGTCGTCGCCGTGGTCGTCCAAGTTCGCTCCCTGCTCTGCCGGATGGGGCTCCGAGCCTAGGCGATCGACGCCCCGGGCGGGTCGCAGTGTTGAACGCTCGGAACGCATGGGCTACACGGCCCGCATACGGGGAGGAACTGCGGCGGAGTGCAGCTCTGCGCGGTGTCGCACTCCCGCTCGATCTCGGCGAGGGCGGCGGCGAGCCGGTCGCCCGCCCAGATGTCTGCGAACGGCGTTTCGAGCACGTTCCCGACCGGCATGAATCGGCCGAGGACGCACGGTACGACGTCGCCGGACGGCAGGATGGCGCACTTCTCGTGCGCGCAGTGCCCGCACAAGTCCGCGACCTTCGGCGCCGCGCCCCGACTTGCCCGCCCGAAGGCCCGCATCTTGTCCCCGCCCACTTCCCTGACCCCGAGGCTCAACAGGTCGTTGAGAGCTTGGGCGGCTCGCTGTCCCGGGCGGGCGGTCACGACTCCGCCCCGGATCGGAATCCCGAGTTCGACCGCCCTCGCCACGTTCGCCCGGGTCTTCTTGTGGGACCCGCGGGTCTTGGTCACGGCGTCGTGGTCGTCGGCCTGGTCACTGTAGTAGGACGTCGCGAGGCTGACGTCCCGGTCCTTAAGCACCTCCCACAGTTCCGGCGTGATGTGGGTCATGTTGGAAAACACCTCGACCGACAACGCGCGGTCACGGGCGTGGCCGATGAGCGAGCCGAGGTGCGGGTACAACGTGGGCTCGCCGCCGATGAACTGCACGTGCTCGGCCCCGAGATCGGCGATCTGGTCGATCACGGACCGCCAGTTGTCGGGGGTCATCGTTCCGTGGGTGCCCGACGGGCCGGAGTCGGCGTAGCAGTGGCCGCACTCCTCGTTACAGAAGGCGGTCACCTCCAGCCACACGAAGTCGAGCGGTTGGGGAAGGGTCGTACTGTTCACGTGCGCCTCCAGATCCACTTACCCGCCGTCTCGGGCGGGGAAGAGATGCCCGCCGGTCCGAATGGAACGGCGGGTCTCGCTGGTGGTGCTGAGCCCGCCCTGGCTCACCAGCCGTCCAAGGTGCCGAGCCGGGGCGGGGGTTCGTGGGGGTTACGCGGCGGGCTTGACGTCCGCCCGCTCAAAGGTCCGGGCTACGTGCTCACCGAACTTCTTCACGCGCGGGGCGCTGACGGCGGTCTCGCCGAGCCAGTGCGAGCCCGACCGGGCCCAGAAAGCGCGTGCCGCGGGTTCGTGGACCATCGACTCCAGGTTGTTGAACAGTTCGTCGTCGCCCATGACCGCCGACTGGTACTTCGCGCACAGCAGCGCCAACACCCTGTTGGTGTGCAGCGCGTCCCACCGCTCTGTCTCGGACAGCCGCCCGAGCATCGGGTGATCGGCGTAGCGGTCGGGGCGTGATTCACCGTCCCGCATGAGTTGCTGGTGCATGTCCTCGGCATCGAGGACGAGTTGGCGCTGCCGGTCCCGATGGTCGACCGCCAGGCGGACGACGTTGACGCCGGCGAGCAGTCCGGCGCCGAGCAGGACAGCGTGGGCGGTTCGCATGGGTATCTCCTTGACGGGCTGATCCTGCGGGGCCCGCTCCGGGCTGGAGTGGACGCACCACCCGGAGCGGGAGTTGGCGGGCCGGTCCCCGTCGGAATGGCAATCAGAACCTCTGACGGGGACCGGCGTGCGCTCTGGGGAGCAGACCCCGGAGCGCGAACCCGGCACAGTTGCGGTCCCAGCCGCATGTACCGGGAGTTGGGCCCGCCTCCGAACGTCCGGCCTGCCGTCCCCGGAGGCGGGGGTTTCCGGTGCGGGCGCAGGACACGCCCACGGCCGGAGATTGGGGCCCGCTCGGGTCACGGTCCTAGGGGGAATGCACGTCGCCCGGGAAGGGGCGGACGCACGCACGTGGCCGGAGCGGGCAGTCTGTTGGGGCTAGTCGTCGTCCTGGTAGTCCGCGGGGTCCGGGGCGTCCGTGGGACGGAGGACCACGTCGTGGTCCAGCAGTAGGGCGAGTTCGGCGTCCGCTCGCGGCGGCTTCTCTACGGCGGTCACGGGGCAGTCCCAGACCTGGTCTGCCCGTCCGGCCTCCCGCAGGTAGGCAATGCCGCCGGTGACGTGGGTAACGATCCCGATCCGTCCGCCGGCTCGGTTGTCACGTACCACGGAGCCGAGGGAGGGCCCGTTGATCAGGGAGTCACCCGTGATCGGGGGTTCACCCGCGCGTTCCCGGCGACGGCGGGCTTCGTGCACCGCCAGCTCGATCCCCTGCAACGCCTTCCGCGCCATGTTCTCTCCCTCCTGTGTGCTGGTCGCCGTACGGGACCCCGCCCCGGTCGTCCGTGCCGTCCACTCGTCACGTCACCGGGGCGGGGGTTGTGCTTCCCAGCGGGGCACAGGTTCCCGCCGGGGACTTGGGGAGTCGCCCCGGCCCTATCGGGGGACCGGACCGGGGCGACCAGTGCGCTGCTCCCCGCGCGCACCCTTCCGCCGCGTGAACCGGCGGGTGTACCCGGAGCACCGGGGGTGGTGAGTGCTCCGGGAGATCAGACGGGCTTCGAGCCCTTGCGGCGCTTAGCCAGAACGCCGTGCCAGCAACGGAGTTGGACGGTTTTGTGGAACCGTCGGACGTACCGCCAGTAGTGCGAGCCGCACACGATCAGGATCGTGTGACGCCCGATCGCCGGTACCGCCGTGACGGTCCGTGTCGCACCGCAGGGCGCACACACGCCTGATTCCCAGCGCAGGTTATCCGGCAGGGGCGGGTTTACGACGGTCCCCGTCTTCACCGGCCGACCCGTTCTCGCCGAGCCTCCCGGCACAGCACCGAACCACGCCGTTGTCCGGCCCGCACGTGTGCCTGCGCCCGTCTTCGACGCCACCACGATTCCCAGTCACCCCCGTACGCGATGCCGAGCCCGGCGACCGCGAGGGCGGCAAACAGCCACACCCATCGGCGACTACCGTGCGGGTCGAACACGCCGAGGACGACCACCAGGGCGGCCGGTGCGAGGGCGACGACCACCGCCAGGGCGCCGGACATTACGGATGCGCGCTTCACGCCAGTTCCTCCGTCGGGAACATGACCATCGGGTAGTAGGTGAGCCGGCCGTACGACCGGTGCTCGGGCTGCTGCTTCGCGTGTTCGAACGGCCACTTCTGCACCGCCTCCAGGTCCGAGTGCTCGCCCGAGTCCGCACCACACTTGGTGCCGTTCTCGCCCTCGCCCTCGCAGAAGATCAGGTGGGTCGCCACGCGGTCGGGGTCCGGTCCGAGTCGCCACACCAGGTAGCGGAAGATTCGGCGCCCGCGGAGGAACGGGTTCGGGTTCTCGCTCATCCGACCCTCACCGCGCGGTGGCGTGCCGTCGTCAGAGCCGCCTCGGCTCGCAACCGGTCAGACATGTCGGCAACGCGCACACCCTCGGGGTCCACGGGCCATGGCTCGCCACCAGCCGGCGGACGGAGCAACCATCGGCCGGAGTTGTCCAGCCCGCGGTACTCGCCGACCTTGTCGGCCGCAATGTCGTGCACCAGGTCGCCCACGACCGGCGCCCACAGGTGGGTGACGGTCCCCGACTCCGACGATTCCTCGGCAGCGATGGCAGCGGCCCCGGTGCGGAGCGCGACCGCGAGTTGCGCCGCCGTCTCCGGGGGCACTCCGCCGAGCTGCACCAGGTAATCGGTCCGACCCCGAGCCGGAGTCTCCACGTCGAGCGACGGCAGCACCAACCCGGCCAACTCGACTGCTTCGGCCAGTTCGGCGAGCGCGAGTAGCGCCACCTTGTGTTCGGTGTCTCGCAGGTTGTCGAGCGGAGACCGGGGGCCCGTCGTGGGCGCCGGCTCGGGCTTTGCGGGGGGCGCAGGTGTACGTCTACGTGCCATGGGGGGCTCCGATCCGTAACGCGACGGTTACCGAGTGGCCCAACTGTGCTTTAGACTCGCGTAGTTATCAACTAGCGCAAACCCGTCAGATTGGTAGGACGAATCGTCATGAGCGAACTTGAGTCCGAGATCCAAGACGATCACGCCACCGAGTTCGGGAAGCTACTCCGCACGTCACGCGAACAACGCGGCTGGAAGCAGGAGTTCCTAGCGACGGAGGTTGGCTGCACATCTTCGTACATCTCGGCACTGGAAAACGGCCGCAGGAAACCAAGTCAACAGCTTGTGAACAAGCTTGACAGGCTGTTCGGATGGCATCGGTTCATCCAAGAGTGGGGGAAGTCAGGCCAGGCCCTATTTGAAGGCTTTGACGACTACCTGCGTAGCGAAGCGAAGGCAACGGCGCTTCGGATCTTTGAAATCAACATCCTGCCCAGCCTGTTTCAGACCCGGGAGTACGCCAGCGCCTATCAGAACGCCCCGGTCATCCGCGGCGCCGCAACCCAGCAGCAAGCGGACGACCGGACAGAACGGCTGCTCCGCAGGCAACAGGTACTCACCCGAGACCCCGCGCCGGTCGTTACGGCGGTAATAGACGAGAGCGCACTCCGGCGACCGATCGGGGGCCGCGACGTCATGATCGCGCAGCTGAAGCATCTTGAGACACTGGCATCACAGCCGCGCTGTCTAGTGCAGATCTGCCCTACTTCGACAGGTGAGAGCAGGCCGTTCGGACATCCAATCACGTTGCTGACCATGCCGAACCGGGCAATCGTTGGGTACGGCGAGACGGAGCGGAGAGGCTTCCTCGAACGTGATCCGGCGACGCTGGCCGCGTGGACCAGTGAGTACGATCACCTCCAGGCGGAGGCGTTGCCGCGGGCGCCGAGCATCGAGTTCATTCGAGACGTGCGGAGAGGTTTTGAGCATGGATGATCTACACGGCGTTACCTGGCACAAAAGTTCCTACAGCACCCAGGCGGGGAACTGCATCGAGGTCGCTAACGGCCTTCCCCGCGCCGTACCCGTCCGAGACTCCAAGGACCCCGAGGGTCCGGCCCTGGTCTTCCCTGCCGACGCATGGTCATCCTTCGTCGCGGGTGTCCGCTCCGGCGAGTTCGGCGACGTCTGACGAACACGCGCGCCCCCGAGGCCCCGCCACCCCCTTCCCGGAGTGACGGGGCTTTCTGCTGCTACGCGGCGAGGGCCAGCAGCTCGACCACCAGGGCGCGGGTCGTCATCGGCATCGAGCCGAGCAGTACCGCGGGAACGGGCTCGCCCGGGGTCCGGTCGACCAGCCAGAGCGCCCACGCGGGACCGTCGGCACGGCGGCCGGGAAGTCCGCGCACCGCGATGCCGTACCGCACGGCCAGGCCGTAGCCGACCAGGTGACCGCCGAGACGGAACGCGACGGCCCACGCGTCGCCCTGGTCGTCGCGTGACAACAGGAACGTCCTGGTGGTGCTCATGCTGCCTCCAACATCGTGGCGGCGGGCTGGTGGCATCCGTACTCGCATCCGGTCCACGGTTCGTCCCACTGCTCCCACTGGTCCGTGTACCGGTTGCGCACCCACTCGACCGAGCCAGCGAGCCCACCCGTACCTATGTCCCGAGCCAACACGCGGTAGCCCCGGTACGGCGCGCTGGGGATCAGCCCCGCCACGATCCGGCCTTGCGTCTCCAGGGTGCGCACCAGGTCGAGGCAGGTGCGGATGCTGGTCTCAGCGAAGATCGCGGGCAGTTCGGGGCATGCTGCCCAGATGACCCCTCGGTCCCCCCGGGCAGCCACAGTAGTTCGGATTCGAAACTCGTTGCGGTGCGTAACCATGCCACGACGGTAAACCACGAGAATGACAATCGAAAACCCTTTTCTATATGTGACACAAGTCACTCCTTAAGGTTCTCTTGAGACTTGACCCGCAGGGCTGCATGGCTTTGACCAGCACAGTTGCCAATCCGAATGCCCCATGGCGTATTGGCGTGAACACGATTGACTGCGTACATGAAAAAGTCCCCCTCGCCGAAGCGAGGGGGTCATTTCTGTGACTTACCGTCAATAGGTCATATGTACGAACGGTGTTGAAGATTCAAAGACTGAGCATGCGGTTTTGAAAGCAGTAGGGCCGCTTCGCCGGCTCGGCGGGTCACGGTGGCCACGGTGCGGCCCTCGGCATCCTTGACATGGATGTCCACCGTGGCGCCGCACCGGGTGATCTCGACAGTCCCGCCGTCGCGGGTCGACAGGGTCACCACGTCCGGGCCCCGGCGGTGTACAGCTCGCGGAAACGCTTCTTTGCCTTGGCACGAGCCTCGTGTACGGACTTGGCCGTGATGCCCAAGTCCTCGGCCATCTCGGTGTCACCGCCGCAGGCGGAGTAGTCCCGCACCGGGGAGACGCCGTGGTCACCCTTGAGTACGAAGCGCTGGCGCTCACTCAGAAGTCCGAGGGCGCGGTGTACCTGGTCGCGGATAACCGTGCGCCTGGTCGTCTCGTAGTCCGCGGGCTCGACCAGGTCCGCGGGCACGGCCGCGATGCTCGCCACCACGTCCCCGAGGGTCACCCCGGACATGTCGCCGTGTTCGCCTACGAGCGGGCGGTCGAGGCTGTCCATGCCGAGCCACGCGAGAAGCGCGGCGGTCGCCCCCTCGGGGCTCATTCGGCGCGGACCCATTTCCTCCGTGGTGGCGATACGAACCGCATCGTACGGGTCACCGGCTGCGAGGGACAGGGCAATGTCAAAGTCCTTGGCTGCTCGCGCAGTCACGCCAGGGCGGACTATTTCCCGGTACTGGTCGCGCATCGCAGATTCCATGGCGCGAGTGAGGTACGTCATGAACTGTTCGGGACTGTCGCCCCCGAAAGTCTTCAAGCTCTCCCAAACGACCATGCGGCCCGATTGTGCAAGATCATCGGCCAAGTCCTGGTCAAGGCGGCCGGATCGGGTGGCAAAGTTTCGGGCTCGGGCCATGACCAGCGCATCCGTTTCGGCTATGACTGCGGATATCGCTTCCATGTCGTTGGACTTGGCCGCGTAAAGCTGGTCGATGGTGAGGTGCGTCATGGAACATCGCTCCGTGCGTCGGGGGCTTTGGTCCTGTGGGGGCCAGGGCTTGCCCGGAACGGGGCGTAAAAAGGTCAGAAAGGACCCTTGGTTGTTTATCAATGCGCCTTGAAAAAGGGCATAAAAATGCCCCGTCCCGGAATTGCAGGACGGGGCTTGCGCATTGCCTAATCTCTGCGTGGAACTAGATTCGGCGAATTGGCTATGTGGCGGCAAAGGTGTTACTACGGACTAATTGGGACAGCCTAGACATACGTCGGGCTTCGTACCCCGAGTCGATACAAAGTGGTGACGCCAAGTAGCGATCACGCGTCCGCATCGTTCGGGAGGATGATCTTTAGGGGCGTCGTATCCGCTGGTGGTAGGGGGTAGAGCCCGTTTCGTGATCTAGCCGTGACCGGCTCGACAGCAACCCTGCGACGGGTCGTCAGAAGTCCGCGCCGTACAGCGACCCCCACGACCGGCCGCCTATCTCGGCCTCGGCTGTGATGGGTACTCCGTACAGGCTCCAGGTCATGCAGCGTTCGAACTCGCGGGCGATCTCCTCGGCTTCCTGCCGCGGCGCCGACGCGAGCAGCTCGTCATGGATAGGCAAGCGACAATAGGGTAGGAGGCCGGCCGCTTCGACATTCAGCATTGCTTGCCCGAGAACGTCTCGGGCAACGCTTTGACAGGCGTAGTTGACCACGGCGTAACTTCTGTCCCGATCCAATGGAAGGCGCCGGCCGACAGCAGAGATGAACACCATGCCGTTCTGGAACGCCTCTCGCTGCCATCTCCGTGACGCCCTCTTGATCTCCGGGAAAGCCCGGTCGTAGGCGATAAGGGCTTGAGCAATCTCGGCTTCGGTTGCCCCGGTCTGGCGGGCGATCGTCGCCACCCCGCCGCCGTATACCTTTCCGAATCCGGCGCCCTTGAAAATCTTGCGATGCTTCGGGGTGGCGCCTTCGCCCTTGATAAGGCGGGCCGTGAACATGTGGACGTCGAAATCCGAGCCGCCGTCTATGAATCCGGATTTGAGGGCTCGGACCCCGGCCAGGGCCGCCAAAACCCGCATTTCGATCGCCTGGAAATCGGTGGAGATCATGACGTGTCCGGGCTCGGCGAGAATGGCGCGCCGGATCACGTGGTCCGAACTCGGTAGCTGGTGCAGCCCGTCCGTGACGGACATGCGGCCCGTGCGCGCGGCAAGTGACGACACGGTCGGGTGCATGCGGCCCTCGGCGCTGAGCTTGTGAAGGAACCGTTCGGCGTAGCTGGTGCCCCACTTCGCGGCCCGCTTGCCCCGAAGTACCGCGTCCGCGAGGACACTTGGCTCCCGCGCGCCGATGCGCTGCCAGTCCCGGTCAAGGTCGGCGATCGGGAGTAGGACGGCCTTGTCCACCTTGAGCGCGCCACCCTTGGTCCGCTCGGTCAGCGTCTCCCCGAGGGCTTGCAGGGCCTCGGCCACCTGGTCGGGCGATCCGATCTTGGTGACCCCGTACCGGGCCGCCACGGCCGCGTACCGCTCGGCTTCCTCGGCAAGCCGGCGGGCGAGCTGCTGCGCGTACTCCTGGTCAACCAGCAACCCCGCCCGCTGCATCACGGCGCACAGCCGGGCTATGTGGTGCTCGTACTCGACCAGGCGGGCCGGCACGCCGAGGCGGTCCAGCTCGGCCCGGAGCACGGGCACCAGGCGGGCGGTCAGGATCACGTCCAAACCGGCGTAGAGCAGAAAAGTTGGGTGCGTCAATTCGATATTCGCCCACCCGGTTTCCTTCGTCATGCCAAGCGAGTTGAAAACCTTCGTAAGGCCGTGCTGAGTGTCAGGTGCGGACGGGTCCACCCAGCGCGCGGAGAGCGGCTTAAGCGCAGTCCCTATGCCTCCCTCTTTGGGTTGCCTCGGATCGTGGAGCATTGCCAGTATCCGACTGTCTGTTGTGCGGGGCGCGAGTTCTTCCAGCGGGATTCCCGCGCACCGGTCCAGTACCAGCCAGTCATAGGCCGCGTTGTGGATCAGGATTTCCCGGCATCGCAGCAGCGCGTCACGGGCGTAAGTGGCGTGATATCCGCCCCATTCGTACAGGATCACCCACGCGTCGCGGGTGTCTCCGAATTGGACTGTGCGGAGCCGAAAGGAGCGGCCGAATACCTCTAGGCCTGTGGTTTCGGTATCGACGGCCACGGGTCCGCGGCGCCGTGCCCGGTCGAGCCATCCCCTGAAATCCTGTAGATCCTCGGGCGTCTCTGGCACGTGCACGGTGATGGTGTCTCCGGCAATCTGGTGCCGGTACTCGATCATGCTTCCCCCCGAAAGCAGAAAGGGCCGCCCACCCGGTCGAGGTGGACGGCCCGTTGGGGTGCTGGTGTCAGGGTCCGAAGATTCCCGGCCCGGTCGGCTCGGGGCCCTGGCCGGCTAGCCGGACGCCCGCCAGGGCAATGCCCCGCTTAGTGGTCTTTCTGACTGCCCCCCTTTCCTCCATGGCGTCATAAAACGTGCGCCGAGTCCACTGTTCCCGAGCGGGCAGGTTTTCGGCTTCACACCAGGTTAGATACTCGTTGAATGCCTCGTTTCCGTTCATCAGAACCGTGTCTTCCGCGCGTTCCAGTACGCCCGGGAAGAAGCCGGCCAGCGGGTCCGACGTGGCGCGGTACTCACGGGACGCACCCGTGATGACCTGCGGGTCTTGCAGTCCCGACCGATACCACTCGACCGCCCCGCGCACCGCCCATGCGGCGATCCCCTCGGCCTCGGCCAGCAACGTCCGGTCCAAGTCGGGATCACGTTCGTCCGGCGCGAAATAGCGGGTGAAAGGCAGCAGCTTGACCCGCCGCCAAAGCCCCTCGTCCTGCGACTTGAATTTCGGCTTATGATTCGTCGCCAGCAATAGCAGGAAAGACGGTCGGAACTCGAAGAACTCTTGACGCAGGAACCGCGCCGAGATCATGTCCTTGCCGGTCACCCGCTTTAGAATGGACTCTGACATTGCCTTTCCCGACTCGCCTTCGCTGGCCATCACCAGGCGGGCGCCGCGGAGTGCAGCCACGTCATTCGGGATACCGGTACTCTTGCGTTCCTCGAAAGTTGAGAAAGGCGTTGTCTTCGTGATGCTGCGGAAGACCGATGTAAGGGTGTCCACCAGGACGCTTTTCCCGTTGGCGCCCTTCCCCCAGAGCACGCCGAAAGCCTGCTCCGTCACGTGCCCCGTGATGCCGTAGCCAACCAGACGTCGAATATAGGCCGGCATCTCGGGCATGCCCGGGAAAATCTCCTCTAGGAACTTCTCCCACCGAGGACACTGCGCGTACGGGTCGTAGTTGATATCGAGACCGTATGTCAGTAGATCTCCGAGGTCATGCGGGCGGATCTGGCCGGTCCGCAGGTCTACCGTGCCGTTCCTGAAGTTCAACAGGTCTGGCTTGTTGTCGAAATCCACGGCGTCGATGGAAACGGACGGGACGGAACAAAGCTCGGTCAGCAGCGCGTCAATCCGGGACGTCATCGTGAAACCGCGCGCCAACTGGTTCTGACCGGCGAGCACCAGGGCGGCGCCCATGCGGTGGATTTCCTGCCGGACGCGCCGATCCGAGCGGACCCAGACGGAGCCGTTCCACGTGTAGAACCCGAGCCCGCTCGCGTGCCGGATCGAGCCGTTCACGAACGCGACCAGGGCGTGAGCGTTCATGGCGTCGCTCTCGCCGTACGTGGACACCAGGTCGGACAAGATCCGGGCCGCCTCGGTGCCCTGGTCGCGACTGACCACGTCGACCCCGGTCCGCGTCACCAGCTCGGCCGCCCTGGTGGCCTCTTGCACGTCGACCGGGGCGCGAGCCGGCCGAGCAGCCTTGACCGCGCGGTGAAGCGTCGCGGGGAACCCCTGTGGGTCGCGTGCGCGCCAGTCGGTCAAGTCGTCGCCCGGGTGCGGGATTTCGAGTACCAGGGCCGTCACGCCGTGCTCGGTCAGTCCCTCGGCGAGCATCGCGGAGAACCCTGCCCCGGCGGTGTCGTTGTCACCAGCGACCACCACCAGCGAGCCGCGCAGACCCTCGGCCAACTCCCGTATCAGATCAGGTGAGTTGACAAGTGAGGCACCGCGGACGGCCACCGCGTCGTAGCCGACCCCCACGGCCGTGAGCGCATCCCCCGGGCCCTCGGTCACCAGGACCGTGCCCCACCCGCCGGAGCCGCGCATCACACCGTACGGCGACCAACGAAGCCCCTCGGGGTTGCTCAGCGACAGCCACCGTCCGGGGCACCGGCCGGACAGGTCCCGCCCCTGTAGTCCGCGGGGCGCCCCGTCCCAACCGACCAGGGGCACGGTCAGCCGCGGGTACGCGGAGTAGGCCCGGGACAGGTGGTCGAAGCCGCCGCCCTGGTCGCCCTGGTCGACGCCGACACGGAGTTCCGCGGCAAGCTCGGGGCCGACCCCGAACCGGTCGAGCAGGTACGCGCGGGCCCGCTCGGACCACTCGGCCGCGTAGTCGCCGAGGGCGAGCGAGCACCGGTCGACGTAGGCACCGAGGGCGGCCACCAGGGCGACGGGAACCAGCTCCGGGCGTCCGGCCGGAACGGTGCCGCCGGGACCGGTGGCGTCGAACAGGTCCGACCAGGACAACCGGACGGCCCGAATCACGTCCTCGGTGCCGCAGCCGGCTCGGCACGTCAGCCTCACCTTGTGATCGTCGCCGCGCCAGATTCGGAGCGACGGGCGCGAATCCGAGTGCGCGGGACACAGCGCCACGTACCCGCCGTCTGCCTGGTCGACCACCCCGCCGAACCGGTCGAGCAGATCACGGAACAGCATGCGCCCCCCGCACGTCCGCGAGCAGCGCGGCGAAGTTCCCGAGGGACAGCGACACGTACCACTTCCCGGTGTCGATCCCACGGGCCTTGTACTCCGCGCCGTACAGACCGGCTGCGTCGTCCACGGGTGTGCCCAGCAGCTGCCGGAGCGCCGTCCACGTGCTCACTGAGACGTGCACCCGGCCCGAAGCCACCGACTTGCCGCGCCGCTTGTGCACGACCACGCCGAACGGGAATCCGGCGTTCGCCGCCTCGGCATTCGCCTGCCGAAGCCACGTCGGAACGGCCGGGCTCCGTACATCCTTGGCTTCCAGAATGAACGGCCACGCATGGATATCGCCCACGTCCTTCGTGCCTTCCTGCGCGGCTCGGCGGACGTTCATGCCGGATGCCGGATGCAGCAGATTTCCCGACTCGTCGGTGAGCCCGAGAAAGCGATTCAGGTAGTTCCGGACCGCGGATTCCCATGCGGTCCCACGGGCCTTGTTGGGATTAGCCACGATCAATCCACCCCCACAGCAAGTACACCAACGCGGCGAGCAGCCCCAGCAGGCACAGCGCTTCGCCGGCCAGCGAAAGAAAAAGCCAGAATCCGAACGGCTCGGACGGGACGCTCACTCGCGATCTCCCTGCCGGACCTGCGCGCCCCGTCCCATCGCGTGCGCCGCAGCAGCGAGATAACGCACCCAGTCAAGGCGGCGCGTGTATCCCGGCACCAGGACCACCACATCCCCCGGCCCCGCCGCGCGTACGTCCCCCAGAGGCGGAGCCGACTCCGCCGTGATTCGCAGTTCCATTGGTCCCCCGTAGATTGCTAGCCGCGCTCGCCCGTGGCGTCCGGAATGATCAGCCGGACATGTTCGGCGGAAATCCATTCGGCGCGCAGCGTGCGGCGCTTGGCGAAACCCGATTCCGTGCCCGTGGGACGCACCAGCAGCATGGGGCGAAGTCGCCCGTTCTCCAGCCGCGTAGTGACCCGCCGGACAATAGCGTCAGCCATGCGCACGCGATTTCCCATGCGTGCCGCGTAGGCGATCAGGTCACCCCGGTAAAGCTCCTCGCCGCCGTAGTCGGCGACAACCCCCCGCTTACCCATCTTCGTTATCCCCGTCGTATTCGATTTCAAGTAGCTGTGTGAATGCTGCGTAAGCCTGCTGCGGCTGCACCGCATTGCCTATTGCCTTTAGCTGCTGGCCTCGGGAGAGCCCCGGAATATCGGTCACCCAGCCCGGCACAAATCCCATGAGCCATTCGGCGAACTTCGCTGTCACGCGGATGCCGCCGCGCGGTCCCCGCTCGGTGGGCGCGGGCGACGGATAGCCGAACCGCTTTTCCCACTGGTGAATTACGGGGTGGTAGTCGCCCCACCATGCGGCAGGTGAATGACGAGAGTCCGCAAATTCATCCCACCCTGTCGCGCGGGTCCCGTCCCCGGTCCCCCCAGCCCGTCGGAGGCTGTTGGAGTAGGGCAATAGAAAACAAACCTCGTCAGCGAGCGTGGCTCCGTGGGGTTGGCTCCGAGA
>NZ_JBHUAF010000124.1:0-20865 GCF_042789895.1 Kitasatospora sp. NPDC056783 | reverse complement strand
GCCCCCGCCCCCCCCCGGCGCGCGGGCCGGCCCGGCCGGGGCGGCCGCCCCGGGCGGCGGGCGCGGGCGGCCCGGTGGCTGCGCGGGGGCCTGGGCGCCGGGCTGGGCGGGGGCCTTGGGGGCGCCGGCGCCGACGGCGGGGGCGGGGGCGGGGGCGCCGGGCGCCGATCCCGCCCCGGCGCGGGTGACGGGGGCCGCGCCGACGGGCTGGGTGTCAGCCGGGGGTTGCTGATCGGGAGTGCCGGGGGTGGGCTCGGCCGGAGGGCCGCTCGGCGCTCCGGTGGGGACGTCGGACGGGGCTGCGGCCGACGGCGTCCCGACGGGGTTCTCGGCGGGCGCGCCGTCGGAGGCCTCGGGTTCGGGGGCCGTCGCGTCGGGGCGGCTCGTCCCGGGGGCACCGAGCGACTCGACCTGGTCGGCCCCTCCCTCGCCCCGGCCGAGCACCAGCGGCAGGCTCATCAGCACCACCCCCAAGGCGGCGGCCGCGACCGCCGGGCGGGGCAGGCCGCGCAGCCGGCCGCCCCGCTTCTCGGCGGTCGGCTCGGGGGGTTCAGCGGCCTCGGGGGCGGTGGGCGTGGCCTGGGCGAAGGCCCGCCGCAGCGCGTTCAGCCGGGCAGCGCCGACGGCCCCGAGCCGGCCGGCCGCAGGCTCGGGGGCGGGCTCGGACGTCGGTCCGGCGGCGGACGGCGCGGCACTTGACGCAGCGCCGCCCGGCCGGACGGCGGTGGGCGCCGGACCGAACCCCGCCGCCGCGAACCCGGCGGGCGCGGACGCGGCCGGCTCCGCCGTGCCGGCCTCGTCGCCGTCCTCCATCGACCAGGCGACTGCCGGCAGTTGGTACCCGGCCGATCCGCCGCCGCTCACGTTCTGGCCCGTGCCCACCACAGCTCCCTGGGTCCGTTGAGGTTTCCGTTTACACGGGGTGTCCGACAGGGCTGCACCGGATCCACCCGCACACAGCACGGACGGCGCGGGTGTTCGGTTCACCGCTGCGGCCGAATCCCGGGGATGCCCACGCCCCGGGGCCCGGGGGGGTCACTTCGTCAGCGCCTCGAAGATCTCGTCGGCCAGCCCGGAGCCGGACTCGTCGTGCTCGGGTTGTTCCTGCGGCTCGGGCTCCGGCTCGGGGGTGTCCGGCACCGCCTCCGGCTCCTCCGGCTTCGGCTCCTTCGACTCCTTCGGGGCCGACACCTTCGGGGCCGACACCTTCGGCTCCGACTCCTTCGGTTCCGGGTGCTTCGGCGTGGCGTGGCCGGCCGGGTGCTTGCGACTGAACGTCAGGTAGTGGTCGCTCTTCACCTTCGCGTCCACCGTCTCCCGCTCGGGGATGTCGATGGTGATCGGGATGACGCCCTTCTCCACCACCTGCTTGTCGCCCTTGAAGAACACGACCTCGACCTCCGCGTACCCGTCGTAACGCGCCATCGGCGTGTTGAACTTCGCGTGCGACACCACCTGCCCCCCGTTGCCGAGCGACAGGCCCTCGCGGCTCCGGTGCGCTCCGCCGAGGATGCCCTGGAAGGTGCCCTCGGCGGGGCCCAGGTCGGTCTTGGCCCCGGCCTGGATCTGGCCACCCCACATCGACCAGTCGAGCCTGGTCCTGGTGGCGCTGGTCGAGGTCGCGTTGGAGGGGCTCAGCTCGACCTTGCCGTCGGTGCGGTCGTACTCCAGCTGCAGGACCTTGAGGTTCACCTTCACGCCGCCGTCCGACACCAGCAGCCGCCGGCCCGGCGACGGGGTCGTGAGGTCCTCGCCCCGGGTCGCCGTGCCGAAGTGGCTGGACAGCTGGGCGTGGTCGGTGGTGCTGCGCGCCAGGCTCTCCATCCGGTCCCAGGTGCGGGAGCCGAAGAACTCGCGGCCGCGCAGCCGCAGGATGTCCTGCACGCCGGAGGAGTCGCCGAGCCAGCGCATCACGTCGATGTCGCGCAGGCCCTCGGTCCAGACCCGGGCGGGCGGCGCCTTGACCACCTGTTCCACCGCCGGCCCGGTGGGTGCCGGGCCGGTGGCCTGCCCGGTGCGCAGCTCGGGCGCCTCGAACGGCGTGGGCCCGGTGTTCTTGGCTCCGCGCCCCTCCCCCGCCTCGACGGTCGCCTCGAAGCCGATCTTCGCGGTGTCGATGCTGTGGACGGTGGTGCCGACCTTCCGCAGTTCCCGCCAGGCCTTCCCCAGCGGCGTCTGCTTCCCGCCGGGCGGGAGCAGCCGGTCCGGGTCCCCGAGCGGGATCAGTGGCCGGCGCTCCATCCGGAAGTAGAGGACCGCCTCGCCGGTGTAGACGCTGCCGGGGAGCTTGGTCTTGGTCGCCGCGCCGGCGGTGGTGCGGTTCGCCTGGACATCGAGCTGGTCGTGGCCGAAGGAGTAGGTGACCTGGCCGCCGGCCGTGGCGGCCGGGCCCGTCGGCAGCGGGTTGCTGGTGCCCTGGACGGACACCGTGACGGCGTTGCCCCGGCCCGCGCCGTAGCTGGTGACGCCGTCGGAGCTGGCGAAGGAGCGCTGCACCTGGGTGCCGGTGGTGAACTCGGTCTGCGCGGTCTCGCCGGTGTGCTCCAGCCGGGAGACGCCGGCCGTGATCCGCACCGTGCTGCGGCCGTGCTTCACCACGATCTCGTGGCCGGACATCATCGACTTGAGCTGCGGCTGGAGCTTGGTGACGTCGAGTTCGGCGATGATCTTCTGCTTCATCGCGGCCCAGTCCGAGCCGAGCGCGGCGGCGCCGCTCCGGTCGATCCGGTCCACCGCGCCCTCGCCGATGGACCGGTGGTCGCCGGAGCCGGAGCCGTCGCGCGGGCGCAGCGGGTAGACGTCGGTGACGATGTCGGCGGAGCCCAGCCGGTGGGTCCGCTCGACGCGGGCGGGCGGGTCGAGCGGCGTCTTGAGGGCCGCGGCCCCGGCGGAGCCGTGCACCGGGGCGTCGCGCAACGGCACCGCGACGGTGATGTCGACCGGCACGTGGAGGACCGGCGGGGTGACCTTCCGGCCGAGTTTCCTGGCCTCGATGTGGACGGTGAAGTCGGCGGTGCCGCTGAACAGTCCGGCCGGTTCGACGGTCTTGCCCTTGCTGACGGTGGCCCCGGTGGTGTCCACCGTGGAGCCGCGCGCGAAGTCGTTGCGGCGGGCGAGGTTGAGGCCGACGTCGGTGTACGGGAGCTTGAAGCGGATGGGTACGGAGAACACGTCGCGGATGCGCCGGTCCTTGCTGACGCCCGAGGAGACCTGGGCCCGGGTGCCCAGCTCGAACTCGAACTTCTCGACGGTGTCGGTGTGCTGGAAGCCCTTGCCGAGGCCCGCCCTGACCGTGACGGTGGTCTCCCAGCCGTTGACGGTCACCTTCTCGGTGATCGTCCCGCCGCGGGTGAGCTTGGACAGCTGGGGCTTCAGCGCGAACGGGTCGAAGCGGTTGCGCAGCTTCGTCAGCGCGTCGTCGGGCACCGGGCCGAACTCGCGCTCGAGGGTGTTCTCGATGCCGTGCAGCACCTCGGTGTCGCCGCGGCCGAGACTGTGCACCACGTCGGAGGCGCTGAGCGCGCCCCGGTCGGTGATCCGCCGCGGCGGGTCGTGCCGTTCGGCGGGCCCCTGGTGGGTGACGGCGGTACCGGTGCCGGGGCCGGTGAAGTGGGCGAGTCCGTCCTCGCCGACGGTGTACCGGCCGGTCTCCTTGGCGTCCAGGCTGACCTCGGCCCGGATCGGGACGGTGACCCGGTGCCCCTTGCCGTCGACGGTCAGCGTGATCTCGACGTCGATCCCGGCGTCGTAGATCTCCTGCGGGCGGGCGTACTTGCCGTTGGCGTACACCTTCTGGGCACTGCCGTCGCGAAAGCCGTCGCGGTCGCGGATCCGGCGCGCGAAGCCCCCGCCGGCCTCGGCGGTGTTCTTCCCGCCGAGACCGGCGATCCCGCTGCCGGTGCCCTGGGCGGACTTGGTGTCGGAGAGCAGGCGGCGGCCGGCCTTGAAGGAGGTGGTCTCGTTCACCGGGTTGAGCTCCGCCTTGGCGTTGGGCCGTTTGTAGTCCAGCTCCGTGATGTGCGCGGTGGCCGAGACCTTGACGCCGTGCTTGAGCAGGGTGGCGGCCAGCCGCTCGGGAGCCTCCAGCGGGACGCCGCGGGTCATCGAGGTCAGGTGGGAGGCGACCATGGAATGGCTGAAGAGCTGCTGGATCCCGTCCTTGACGTCCTTCCAGGCGCCGCCCAGCGCCTGCTCGCCCAGCTTGTCGACGGCCTCGTGCAGCGGCCGTACGGTGGGCAGGTCGCGCACCGTGGTGGTGTCGTCGAAGCCACCACCGGTCTTGTCGGCGCCCGGCCAGAGGCTGTCCGGCGGGCTGGGGACCTCCTTGCCCGGCTCGAAGGTCTTCGGCTTGGCCGGGCGGGGCGCCTCGGTGGCGACGAACAGGGTCGGGTCGTCCTTGCCCTCGCGCTTGACGGAGCGGGCCTCGCTCTGCTCGATCAGGGCCCGGAAGTCGACGCCGGTCTTCGCGGTGCCGGTGACCGTCCCGAGCGGCGACTTCCGGGTGAAGGTGAGGGTGAGTTCGCTGCGCCCCTCGTAGACCACGCCCGGGCCCTTGGTCTTGGTGGTGAGCAGGGCCTCCTGGCTGTTGCCGGAGATCCGTACCTTGTCCCGCAGGAGCTGGAGGCCGCCACCGCCGGAGCCGGTCGAGTCGTCGCTCGCGCTGCCGCCGAACAGCGCGGGCAGCGGCAGTTGGAGGCCGTCGCTGCTGGTGTCCTGCACGCTGCGGACACGCCGCACTCCGGTGCCGACGTTGAACTCGGTCTGCGCCGTCTCGCCGACCTGGTGCATGGTCTGCACGGAGGCGGTGATCTCGACCGTTCCGGTCACCAGGCCGGTGTCGTCCACGACCTCGATCCGGGTCGGCTCGCCGGACATCATGCTCTTGAGGTCCTGCTGGAGCCGGGTGAGGTCGAGCTCGGCGGTCATCTTCTCGCGCAGCCTCGGCCAGATGCCGCCGAGCACCTCCTTGGCCGTGTCCTCGACGCCGTCGAAGACCTCCTGCATCGGCCGGTCGGAGCCGGGCCGGCCGTGCCGGTGGGTGGAGACGTCGAGGACGATGTCGGAGCCGCCGAGCCGCCGGCCGTCCACCACACGCTGCGGCGGGGCGAACAGCTTCTCCTCGTCCGGCTTCACCGGAACCCCGTGGGAGTCCAGGGTGTCACGGAGGGGGATGCCGATGGTGACGCCGATGTCGAGCCGCTGGGACCGGTCCCCGCCCTTGGCGACGACCGGCTGGCCCCAGTGGGTGAGCTCGCCGAAGTCCAGTGCCAGGCGCAGCTTGCCGGCGAACAGGGCGCCGGGTTCGACGGTCTTGCCACGGGCGATGGAGTGGCCGGCCTCGGCGGACACGTTGCCGTGCAGCGAATCGTGCTGGTAGCCGAAGGTCTGGGTGATGTCGAGCTTGCCGACCTTGGCCTTGGCCTGCACACCGGCGTTGAAGCGGAGCAGGCGGTCGTCCTGGAGGCCGATCGAGGCGTACCGGTCGGAGCCGTTCTCGAACTCGACGCTGGGGGCGGTCTCCTGGTGGTGCAGGTCCTCGACGTCGACCCGGACGCTGATCTTCCCGGACCAGCCGTTGATGTCGAACCTCACCTCCCAGACGTCGCCGCGGGAGAGCGCGGCCAGCTTGGGGCGCAGGGTCGCGGGGTCGAAGAAGTCCTTCGCCATGGTCCGCGCGGCGGGCAGGTCGGACGGGAAGCGGTCCTCGAACAGCTTGGTGATCTGCCGGAAGACGGTGGTGTCGTCCTGGTGCAGGCCGACCACGAGGTCGGAGGCGGAGAGCCGTCCGTGGTTGGTGATCCGGGTGGGCGGCAGGCGCAGCTCGTCGGGGCCGAGCGGCTGCTCGGGGGTGAAGGCGGGGTCCTGCCGGTGGTTGCCGTCCTCCGAGGAGAACACGGACATCTCGAGGAGGGAGTCCTGCGGGGAGGGCGACGCGGGGTTGAGCAGCGGGTCGTGCGTCGGCTCGGTGACGACGATGCTCGGCGGGTCCGCCTTCGGTTCGGGTTTCGGCTCGGGCTTCGGCTCGGGCTCCGTCTTGATCTCGGGCTTCGGCTCGGGCTCCGTCTTGATCTCGGGCTTCGGCTCGGGTTTCACCTCGGGCTTCGGCGTGTGCGCCGCCCCGTCGGTGCCGGTGAAGGCCTCGGCCGGGGTCAGCCGGACCGTCCGCTCGTCCGGGTGCAGCGCGGCCGAGTTGAAGCCGCCCTCGCCCCGGATCGGCCGGTTCTCCGGGTCGAGGGCGATCGCCCAGACCCGGGTGACGTTCTGCGGGAGCGGGCGGTCGCCCGGGGAGTGCAGGCCCTGCTGGGCGTCGACCCAGACCAGGCCCTCGCCGGGGACGTTCACGAGGTTCCAGGCGTGCCCCCGGCCGTCCTCGGTCCAGGCGAAGACCATCGCGGCCGAGCCGGGGCCGCCCTCGGTGACCCGGCGGGCGACCTCGTCCAGGCCGGTGTCGCCGAGGCCGAGGTACTCGGCCGGGTAGCCGGTCCAGTTCTGGGCGTCGGTGACCGCGCCGAGGTGGCGCTGCGCCAGGGTGAGGGCGACCTGCGGGTCTCCGTGGAAGGTGGCGTGGAAGGCCATCGCGGCCGCCACGCAGTTGACGTCCCCGAGCAGGCTGCCCTCGCCCTCCCTGGGGTTGATCAGCCGGACGAACTCCTGGGGGTGGGCGAACTTCTTCGGGCCGTTCGGCCCGGCCAGCGTCCGCTCCAGGGTGTGCCGGGCCTCCGAGCCGGGCGTGCCGTAGCCGCCTTCGGAGAACTCGTGCAGGAAGGTGTCCAGCGGGCGCAGCGGGCGCGGGGCGTCGCGGTCCGGGTCGAAGGGCGGGCGGCCGTCGAGGGTCCGATCCCGGTCGGACCGCCGGCGCTTGGCGGCCGGTCGCGGGCCGGGCGGGGTGTCCTGGTCGGCGTCGTTCTCGTACTCGTCCCGACCGCGCCGGCGGGACGGCGGCTGCTGCCGGTCGGCGGAACCTTGGCCGGGTTCCTGCGGCGGGGTGCCGCCGGTGGTCCGGGGCGGGGTCGGTGGCTTGGGTTCCGCGCCGCCGGCCGGGCCGGTGGCGACGGTCTGGCCGGTCTGGCCGGTCTGCGCGGTGCCGCCGCCGGTGCCGGTGCCGGTGCCCGTGCCTGTGCCCGTGCCGACGGTCCGGGTCGGACGGGCGGGGCTCACCGGCTTGTCGGCGAGGCCGGTACCGCTCCCGCCGGTGTCGGTGGGGACCTGCGCGGGGTTCTTCGAACCGGGCCGGCCGCTGCCCTCGGTCCGCACCGGCGTCGGGCGGCCGACCGTGCCGTCACCGGAGCTTTCCCCCGTGCCGGCGCCCGTCGGCGGGTTCGTCTTCCCCGCGCCCGTGCCGCCCCCGCTCGACGTGGTCACCACCGGCTGGGGCACCGGGTCGGCGAACAGGGTGTGCAGGTCCGCCAGGCCGAAGGCCTGGGCGAACAGCGCCGCGTACTCGACGTCCGGCGCCTCGTTCGTCCCGCGCGAGTAGCCGAGCACCTCGCCCGCCGTCACGGCCTCGTGGTACGCCCCGAGCCGGGGCACCGGGAAGGGCGCCGGGTGCCCGGCCAGGTTGCTGGCCAGCGACAGCAGGGTCATCGGGTGCAGCGGCGGGAAGTAGCCGCCCTTGCCGGCCTGGATCTCCTGGAACTGGACGCTCTGGACGTACGAGGCCCACTTCTCACCGAGGCCGGTCCGGTGGAACGCGGCGTGCAGTCCCCTGCCGAGCAGGCCCATGCCCATGCCCGCGCCGAAGGTCGCGGCGCTGGTGGTGAACGTGTGGCTGTCGGAGAAGACGAGGTTGTAGAAGCCCTCGGAGAGGTTGCCCTGCACGCCCTCCATCAGCTGGGAACCGATCGCGTGGCCCAGCCGGTAGAGCTTGTTCCCCTCGCCCATCACCCCGGCCAGTTTGGGCAGGTGCTCGGCGAGCGCGGAGACGCCGTGTTCTCCGAGGTCCGAGCCGCCGTGCTCCAGCACCGAGCGCAGCACCACGCCCAGCGACTCGTGGCCGGCACCGTGCTTGGTCCAGCCGGCCACGAAGGCCTCGGCGTACTCCCGGCCGAGCGTGCGGGCCGCGTCCTTTCCCAGCTGGGTGCCGAGGTGCTTCTCGAAGGAGCCCGCGAGGTTCTCGGTGAAGCGTTCGGCGACGCTGCCCGCGCCGGCCTTGCCGAAGCCCTGCTTCAGCCACGGTTCGACCTGCTGCAGCTGCCGCCCGAGCGACTGCGCGAAGGCCTTGGCCTGCCCGTCGGTCAACAGCTTCCCGACCGTACCGACTCCGCCCTTCCCCGCTCCTTCCAGCGCCGAACTCCCAGCCGCACCAGCGGACTTGGCCCCGGCCGTCTCCAGGTTGGCGAGCACCGAGCCGCCGGCCTCCTTGGTGGCGGTGTCCAGGACGTGCCTGAGCGCCTCCCGGTCTCCGTTCTTCATGACGTTCGCCAGTTCCTCGGAGAGGACCCTGCCCGCGTTCTTGCCGACCAGGTTGCCGATCAGCTTGCCCAGGCCCATGCCGAGCAGGTTGACCGGCCCGGCCAGCGCGCCGCCGATGACGCCGTTCAGCACGCTCTGCTTGAAGGTTCCGTCGAGGTCGAACTCCTTGCGGTCGCCGTGCGAGATCTGGATGCCCTGGATGATCGAATCCATCAGCATGCCGGTCAGGATGCCTGCGAAGGTGTGCGTCAGGATCGACTTGACCAGGAACTTCACCAGCAGCGCCAGCGCCTGCCGGGTGAGGAAGTACGCCAGCGACAGGCCGGAGAAGCTCGCGCCGAAGGTGAACGGCGCCCACAGGGTCGCCATGGTGATCTCGAACACCAGCTGGATCAGCTGGGCGATCGCCATCCACTTGGTGTACTCGACCGAGTTCGCCACGTCCCCCGCGCAGTCGGCGAGCGCCTGGGCGGTCTCCGCCGCCTCCGTGACCTGGTCCCGGTCGCCACCGGCCCCGATGTAGGCGTTCATCGCGGTGCTGAACGACCGGGCGGCCTCCCCCTCGAACTCCTGGCGGGCCTTGATCGCCACCGTCGCGATCAGCTCGTGGAGTTGCGGGATCTCCTTCGCCAGCACCTCGTACGCGTCCCGGACGTCGCGCAGTTCGCCTTCCTTGACCTGGGGCCAGGGCATGCCGGCCAGCGCGCCGAACAGCCCGGCGAGGAACTCGCCGGGATCGAGGGACGGGTACGGCACGGCTGGTCTCCCCTACATGCTGCTCATGATGTCCTGGGCGGTGTCCTCCGCGTGGTCGAGGTCGGCGACCAGACCGACGCCGTTCTCGCCCGCCTTCCTGACCGTGTCCTTGATGTTCGACATCAAGGTCTCCAGGTCCGCGGTGGCCCTGTCCACCTGCTCGTGGTACTGCTTGCCGATCTCGTCGTCGCCGCCGACCTTCTTGTTCAGGTCGTTGACGGTCCTGACGTCGGCGATCACCTTGTCGATCAGGTCCGACAGCCGGCCGAACTCGGCGAACCGCCGCTTGAGCTCCTGGGTCTTCGCGAAGACCTCGGAGTCACTGCTCACGGAACTCCTCCTGGCGGCCGGCCCGGCGGCGCTCGGCCCGCGCGTCGGCGTCGTGGCCGGGCATCATCGAGCGCAGCGGCTCCAGCAGCTGGTCCAGGCTGCTGCCGCCGGTGAGCGAGAGCCGCAGCACGTCGCCGACGCCCTCGAACTCCTTCATCGCCCGGACGACCTGATCGCCCATCCGGGCCCGGGCCTCGTTGAGCAGGTCGGTGAGCGACTTGGCGAGCTGGGCCGGGGCCATCTCCTGGTAGCCGGTGGTGTGGAAGGTGAGCGCCAGGACCTGGCCCTGCGGGCCGACCTCGACGGTCACCATGCGGTCCTTGGAGGTGACGGTGGCGGAGGAGCGGGCGAGCTCGATCTGCGCCTTCTCCGCTCGCTGCCGGTGCGCCCGCATGGCCTCCACGGCCTGTCCGAGCTCCTCGCTCATCGAGCCGAACGGGCCGTCGGGGCCGAACGGGTCGGCGGTCGTGGGCATGGTGGTTCCTTGTCTCCGGCCGGGGCCGGGGTCTCGCCGGGACGTACGGGGCAGGTGGTACGGGGCAGGTGGTACGGGGCGGGTCAGCGGCCGATGACGCCGGAGACCGCGGTGCTCTCGGTGCCCCACACCTCCTCGTCCTCGGCCAGCCAGGTGGTGCGCCGGCGGTCCTGGTCCTTCTGGTTGGCCGGGGCGGCGGCACCCGCGCCGGGCGGCATCATCGGCGGCATGCCGCCGGTGGTGGCCATGCCCTTGCCGGTCAGCGCGTTCTTCTCGGCCTCGGCCGCCGCCCTGGCCGCGGCGGCCTTCTCGGCGGCCTCGGCCGCCTCCGCGGCCATCCGGGCCTGGGCGGTGTTCGGGTCGCCGCCGTTGGCCAGTGCCTTGGCGCTCAGACCGCTGCGGCCGCCGGGCAGCGGCCCCGCGCCGGAGAAGCCACCGGGCCCCGGACCGTCCGAGCCGGTGCCGCCGAGCAGCGGGCCGCCCGGACGGTTGGCGTAGCCGCCGGCGCCGAAGCCGCCGCCGAGCAGGCCGACGCCGTCGCCCCCGCCGCCGAAGCCGGTCTCGAAGGCGTGCCGCTGGTCCGCCAACAGCTGGGTGACCTCGGAGACCGGCCGGCCGTCCGGGTCCAGCACGGTGCCGTCGCCGTCGATCCGGGAGCCGGGCTCGACCACGATCGGGTTGCCGTTCCTGTCCGGCACCGGCTGCCCGTCCGGGCCGATCACCCGGCCCTGGTCGTCGACGTACGAGCCCGGCGGCACCTTCATGTGCTGCCCGGAGCCGGTGCCGACGCCCGCCCCGTCGGGGACGGTGATCGGCTTGCCGTCGAGGCCGAGCACCGGGCGGCCGTCCGGGCCGATCACCTGGTGGGTGGTCGGGTCGACGTGACTGCCCGGCGGCACGGTGACCGGGTTGCCCGCGCCGTCGAAGATCTGCTTGCCGTTGCCGTCCAGCACGGGGACGCCGGAGCCGCTGCCGCCCGTCCCGGGGAGTCCCGCGCCACCGCTCCCCGGCAGGCCGCTCGGCCCGCCGGTCACCGGGCCGGGGGCACCCGGACCGCCGGCGGCGAGGTTCTTGAAGGTGTCGTTCATCCCCTGGAAGTTGTCGCCGATCCCCTTGTCGATGTCGCTCAGCGAGTCGTTCATGTTCTTGTTCAGGTCGCTGATGTTCTTGCCGAGGTCGGCGTACGGGTCGCCGGTGGCGCCCGGCAGGCCGCTGTCCTGCGGCGCCCGGTACGGCGCCTTGGGCGTCCTCACGTGGATGCCGTCGGTCAGGCTCTTGATCGCGGGGAGGTAGGCGGTGTCCAGGATCCGCACCGCTTCGGCGGCGGCCTTGTCGAGGATGTCGGCCACGTTCTTGAGCCAGACCTCCTTGGCCCGCTTCTCGGCCTGCTTCCAGAAGTCGTCGCCGTGCGGGTCGCCCCAGGCCGTGGTGACGGTGAAGGTGACGTCGCTGCCGGCCACCGCGAAGCCGTCCGCGGTGGTGACCGGGGTCTCGGAGACGGAGACCTTCGCCGTGGACATCCCCTCGATCAGGGCGTCCAGGAGCGGGTTGACGGGCCAGGCCCCCCGGCTGTTGCGGTAGGTCTCCTGGCCGTTCGTCATGGTGCGGACCGCCTGCTGGGTGGCGTCCCGGCCGGCCTTGAGCAGGGTGTCGACGTGCTGGTCGCGCAGCGTCTTGGCGAGGCCCTCGACCTTGTCGCCGAACTGGTCGAGCATGGTCCTGAACACGCCCGCCGCGGTGCCCTGCCAGTCCGCGCCCGGCGCCGCGATGTCGGCGGCCCATCCCCGGACGGCCGGCGCCCAGGTCTGCAGCAGCTTCTCGGCTCCGGTCGTCGTCGACACGGCGGTGTCGAAGCTCCACGGGCTCAGGGTGTCGTTCTCGTACGGCGAGTAGGCCAACGGGTTGAGCACGTCGTAGCCCTGCCGGATCCACTTGCCCAGCTCGGTGGTCTCGTCCACGAACTGCTTCCAGTCGAGGTTGCAGCCGATCACGTGGCTCCACGGACGCCCGTAGCCGTCCGTGTAGTTGTACGACCACCAGGCGTCGTGGCCCTCGTCGCCCCCGGTCTGCTTGAAGTACGGCAGGGTCTCGTACTTGTGGCTCGCGATCCACTGGACCTTGTCGTCGCCCGTGACGGCACTGCGCTGGGTGAACGTCGTCCGGTCGGAGGACGCGAACACCGGCAGGACGGATTCCCAGGTGGTGGTGGCCATCGGTGTCACAGCTCCAGGAGGGCTCGGGGGTGCGCGGGGCGGGCCGGAGGGAGGGGTTCGGCCCGCCCCGCCGGGGGGTGGTGACGGCGCGGGGCGCCGCTTGTCGACTGCCTGCGGGCTACCTGATGCCGCCGCCCCCGAGGACGTCACCGACCAGGTAGATCATCTCGGCCGCCGCCAGGGCTTCGTCCCCGCCGTGCTTGAGGACGCTCTGCGCCGACTCCAGGTCGTCGATCATGGCCTGGACCTGGTCCTCCAGGGTCTTGAACTGGGCTTCCAGGGCCGCGCAGTACTTGGTGAAGGCCTCCTGGAGCGCCTTGGTGCTCGGCAGTACGGCGGGGCCGCCGCCGGCGAGGAGCTTCGCGTAGTCGCCGGAGGACTTTCCGCCGCCGATGCCGAGGACGAACTCCTGGAGCGCCACCCGGGTGGGGTGGGTCTTCAGGTCCGCCAGCATCCTGGCCGGCTTGGTGCGGGCGAAGTCGAGCAGGAAGTCCTCGGTGACCTTGAAGCTGTTGGCGTCGTCCTTCTCCTTCCGCTGCTGGTTCTCCCGGCGCTCCTTCTCCTTCTGCGTGCGCTTCTCCTCCTCCTGCTTCCGGTACTCCGCCCCGGCCTGCTCGTCCTCGGTCACCGCGGCTCACCGGGCCTAGTGGAGCTGGAACTTGGAGCCGGCGGTGCGGTCGGAGTCGCGGATCAGGCCGTGCACCTCGTCCAGGGCGGCGGCGGCCTTGGCGATGTCGTCGGTCATGGCGGTGTCCGCGGCCGCCAGGACGTCGGCGTAGCCCTTGCCCTGGGTGGCGTAGTCGCCGTGGAGTTCGTGGCCGAGGCCCTGGGTGAGGAAGGTGCGGGTCTGCTCCATCATCTCGTGCATCAGGGCGCCCTGCTGCCGCAGCATCGCGGCGGCCTCGTCGATCTGCTGGTGGTGGAGTTCGATCCTGCCGTCGGACATCGTTGCTCTCCTTCGAGCGGCTGTGGTGGTCCCGGCCCCGGCCCGGACCGGTGGGGTGCCGGCGGTGTCGCCCACCGGCCGGCGTCAGCTCGGGTCGGCCGTCAGCTCAGGCCCTTGAGGACGTCCTCGCCCGCGCCGAGGCTCGAGACGACCTGGACGGCGACCTGGCCCTCCTGCTGGATCAGGCCCGAACCGCCGGCGAGCAACTCGTGGAAGCCGGCGTACTTCTCCTGCACCTGCTTGTACTTGTTCTGCCAGTCCTGCATCTTCTGGACGAAGACGGTGCCGGCGGCGGCCCGGAAGTACGTGTTGATCTCGTCGACGATGGCGTTGATCTGCTGCTGGGTCTGCTGCATGTGGGCCTGCTGCGACTCCACGGTGGTCAGCACCTGCTGGACGACCACCGGGTCGTTGAGCATGCTGTTGCCGGCCATGTGACATCCCTTCTCTGAGCGGGCGCCGGCCGGTCGCCGGCGCCTCCGGGTGGGTCAGGGGTCCGCGGCCCGGCACACTGAACGGAGGTGCGGTGCCCCCGGGTTCAGCCCCCGCAGGGATTCCTGTCGGCGGGGTTCTCGACCACGCCGCCGCCCGCGAGGGCGGCCGCGTCCAGGCTCGGCCCGGTGGGCAGCAGACCGAGCAGCCGGGTGGGGACGGCCGCCGGGGCGGTCTTGGTGTACCCCAGCAGCTTGGCGGTCGCGGGCGAGGGCAGCGGGTACTTCGCCCCCGCGTCCGTGACCAGGTAGAGGGTCGAGCCGGCGCCGGAGCCGGTGACGGCCCGCACCAGCGCGCCGCCGCCCGGCCGGACCGTGATCCGGTCGGCCGCGTTGCAGGCCGGGACGACCCCGGGCTGGGCGGCCGGGGGCTGCCCCGTGACGGCGGCGGCGTCCTGCAGGCCGACCGTCGTCGCGGCCGGTCCGGCGCCGGGCCGCAGTTCGGCGCAGGGCACCTTCCCCTCACCCACCACCGCCAACTGCGGCGGCCGGGCCGGTAGTTCACCGCCGGCCCAGGCGGCCGCCGCGGCGGCGGGGGCGAGGTGCGCCGCGAGGTCCGCCGGGCCGACCGGCCCGGGGGTGACGGCCGCGCCGCCGTACGCCTCCCGCTGGATCCGCGGATCGCCCTGGACCAGCCGGAACAGCGTCTCCCCGAGCGGGACGAGACCGTCCGCGGCGAGCAGGTAGCGCTCACCGCCCGGACCGGTGAACAGCTGGCCGATCCGGGTGGGCCGGCCGGCCAGCGCGGGGCCGGCCGTGCCGCGCCCGGGCAACTCGGGGGCCCTGAGGTCCGGGCCGACCGGCAGGGCGTCCAGGAAGCCGGCGGTCACCGGGTACGGCGTGGCGTCGCCGTACCCGAGGGCGCGCAGCCCGCCGCCATCCGCTCGCAACCGCAGTCCGCGCCAGAGGAGTTGGGGCGCGCCGTCCGGTTCCGCCACCAGCACGCCCTGCTCGTCGGTGAGCGGCCGGCTGCCCTGCCGCGGTCCGATCGCCAGGGACAGCTGGGGCGCGGCCCGCCCGCCCCGCGCGGCCTGGGGCGGCTGGACCGCGCAGGCGGACCAGTCGGCCTCGCCGAGGTCCCGCTCGGCCGGCAGCGCGTCGGGCGCACCGACGAGGCCGACCAGCGCGCCCCGCGGAACGCCGTCGAGCGAACCCGCGCTGACCGTCACCGACCGGAACCGGTCCCCGGCGAGCAGCCGGGCACTGGCCTGGTTGAGCACCGGGCGCAGCTGCCCGCCGGCGTACAGGTAGCGCGCGCCGCTCTCCTCGACCACCACCAGGGTGCCGGGCTTCCTCCAGCCGGTCGCACCCCCGGGTTCGACGAGGCCGTAGACCCCGGCGCCGACCCCGATCAGCAGGCCGATGGCGAGCCCGACCAGGGCACCGCGGGTGGTCCGGGCGACGGAGGTGTCGGGCGCGTCCGGCTCGGCGCGCAGCATCCCGGAGGCGACCCGGCTCATCACGAACAGGTGGGCCTGCACCTGGTCGCGTCTGGACTGCATGGGACCTCTCCCGGGATCGGTGGTTCGGACGGGCGGGACGGCGGGCGGGTCGTCAGCCGGCCAATCCCCGCATCAGGTGGTAGAAGCCCAGGGTCTGGAGGGCGAGGGGCAGCAGGGCGAAGGCCGCCACCGAGTGCAGCAGGTCGGCGGCGCGCCCCCAGTAGGGCAGCAGCCGACGGCCGGGCACCGTCCAGGCGACGACCAGCAGGAGCGCGGCGACGGCCGGCAGCGCGGCGACCAGGGTGAGCCGGTCCTGCCAGCCGCCCCGCACGCCGGACCGGCCGACCAACAGCACCAGCCCGTACAGGCCGGGCAGCAGCACGGCGAGGCGCTGCCGGAAGCCGCCGATCTCGCGGGCGTGCAGCAGGAGCAGCACGGCGAGGTCGGCGGCCGTCGCGGCCGGACCCCAGCCGTCGGCGCCCGCCAGCAGGGTCAGGCAGGCGACGCAGACCAGGCCGATGCTGCCGAGGAAGCCGGTCAGGTAGCCGTCCGCGACGTCACCGCGTGCGAGGACCTCGGCGGCCGGGAACGGTTCGATGTCCTCCTGGAGCTCCTCGGCGTTGCGTGGCAGCGCGGGCACCCTGAGCCCGGCGGCCTTGAAGGCGAGGCCGGGTGCGAAGGCCCCGGAGAGCACCGCGGCGCAGGCCAGGATCGCCGCGGAGTGCCCCGGCGGCACGTCCCGCAGGGCCAGCACTCCCGCGCCCAGGGCGACCAGGGCGGCGAACAGGACGGAGAGGAAGAACGGGGCCGAGGCGCCGGTCACGGCGAGGGCGAGCACGGCGGCACCGGCTGCGGCGGACCCGCCGGACAGCAGCCGGTCCGGGCCGTCGAGGCCGGGCACCAGGGCGGCGGCGGCGACGGCGTAGCCGATCGCGGCGGCGCCCAGGGCCGTGCCCGCGGCGCGGTCGCCCACCGTACGGGTGGCGCCGGCGGCGCCGACCAGGAGCAGGACGGCGACCACCGCGGCCGCCGCGCAGCGCGGTTGGACAGGCCCGGGCAGGAACAGCAGCGTCAGGCCGCCGGCCAGGGCGACCAGTGCGGCGGCCACCGCGAGGTGGTGGGTGAGCGCCGGGCGCCAGGAGTCGCCGCGCTCCAGCATGCCGTTGCGCACCCCGTCGACCAGGTCGTCGAAGTGGACCGGCGGCAGTTCGGCGGTGCGCGGGCGCAGGAAGAGCTCCTGGCCGTCGCGCAGTCCGAGCTCGTCCAGCGTCAGTTCCTCGTCGAGCGGCTCCTCGCCGACCCGTTGCAGGACCCAGCCGGAGTGCTCCGCGCCGGCCTCCTCCGTCTCCGCGCCCGCGTGCCCGAGCACGGCCGGGACGAGGTCCGCCAGGACCACGTCGGACGGCACGACCAGCTCGAACGCCGAGTCGGGTGCACGGAACCTCAGTCTGCACAGGCCGGCCACGGCGCCACCACTCATGCGTTCCCTCCTCCGGTCTGCGGGCCAGGGGCGTTCCCTTGTCGCACCGCTGCACGGATGCGCCCGGGGCGGTGGTTCACCGGGATCGGAACCGGCTCGGTGAACCTTCCGGGAACGTGTTCCGTGCCCTGGGGCGGAGACGTCCACGCGCGTGTGAGGAGAGGCCCGTTGAGTCAGGTCGTGATCGAGCGTCCGCCCAGGCGCTCCGGGCCGGAGATGCCGGACGGCGACATCCAGCTACAGGAGCCGCCCGGTCTGCCCGAGTCACAGAGCGGGCTGTCCACCATGCTCACCATGGCGCCGATGGCGCTGAGTTCGCTCTCGATGGTGTTCATCTTCCTCAACCCGAACTCCTCGGGCGGCCCGCTGACCTACGTGGCGATCGGCATGATGGGTCTGTCCGCCGTCGGCATGCTGGTCACCCAGATGATCCGGGGCGAGAGCGACCGCAAGCGCCGGCTGCGCGGCGAGCGCCGGGACTACCTCCGCTACCTGGCGCAGATCCGCCGCCAGGTGCGGCGTCACACGGTCAAGCAGCAGCGGGCGCTGGCCTGGCGGCACCCGGAGCCCGCCGCGCTGGCCTCGATGGTGCGCACCTCGCGGCTGTGGGAGCGCCGGGCGGCCCACCCGGACTTCGGCGACGTGCGGATCGCGGTGGGCGCGCAGCGGCTGGCCGTACGGCTCGCCCCGCTGGCCACCAAACCGGTCGAGGACCTGGAGCCGCTGAGCGCGCACGCGCTGCGGCGCTTCATCCACGCCTACGGCACGCTGCCCGAGCAGCCGATCGCGGTGCACCTCCCCGGCTACGCGCACGTGCTGCTGCGGGTCGGCGCGGGAGAGGAGGCCGCCGGCGCTCCCAACGGCGGTGCGGGGGCCGGTGGCGCGGGCGACGGCGGTGCGGGGGCCGGTGACGCGGGGGCCGGCGGTGCGGCCGGGGCCACCGGATCCGCCCGCGCACTGGCCCGGGCGATGGTGGCACAGCTGGCCTTCTTCCACGCCCCCGACGAGCTGCGGATCGGCGTGGTGACGGCACCCGAGCGGCGCGCCGACTGGGACTGGCTGAAGTGGCTGCCGCACGCCCTGCACCCGGACGAGACCGACGGGGCCGGCCCCGTCCGGCTGGTGGCCGGTTCGATGGTGGAGCTGGAGCAGCTGCTCGGTACCGAGTTCGCCGCGCGCGGCCCCTGGGAGCCGGACGCGCCGCCCGGCCGCGAGGAGCCGTACACCCTGATCGTGGTCGACGGGGTGCGCCTGCCCGCCTCCGGCCGGGCCGCGCTCGCCGGCTACCGCAACGCCACCGTCCTGGACGTGGACGACGCGCTGGAGTGGAAGCACGCCAAGCACCGGCTGCGGCTGCGGCTCACAGCGGACAGCGCTTTGGAGATGGTCGGCACGGACCGCGACCACAAGGACAGCGTCACCGTGCTCGGCCGCCCCGACGCGCTCACGGCGGCTGCGGCCCGGCGCTACGCCACCACCCTCGCGCCCTACCGGCTCGGCGACGCCACCGACGGCGCCGAGCCGCTGGCGACCGACTTCGACCTGACCTCCCTGCTGGGGATCAAGGACCTGCACCGGCACGACGTCCGCCGGGCGTGGGCCGAACGTCCCGAGGAGCAGCGCCTGCGGGTTCCGCTGGGCCTGGGCTCGGACGGCACCCCGGTGGACCTGGACATCAAGGAGTCCGCACAGGGCGGCATGGGCCCGCACGGCCTGCTGATCGGCGCCACCGGCTCCGGCAAGTCCGAGCTGCTGCGCACCCTGGTACTCGCCCTCGCGCTGACGCACTCCTCGGAGACGCTCAACTTCGTGCTGGTCGACTTCAAGGGCGGCGCGACCTTCCTGGGCCTGGACCGCCTCCCGCACACCTCGGCGGTGATCACCAACCTGGCCGACGAGGCCACCCTGGTGGACCGGATGCGTGACGCGCTGCACGGCGAGATGATGCGCCGCCAGGAGCTGCTGCGCTCGGCGGGCAACTACACCTCGCTGGTGGGCTACGAGGCGGCCAGGTCCTCCGGCGTCAAGCTGGACCCGCTGCCCACACTGTTCGTGGTGGTCGACGAGTTCTCCGAACTGCTCGCCGCCCACCGGGACTTCATGGACCTCTTCATCATGATCGGCCGGCTCGGCCGCTCCCTCGGCGTCCACCTGCTGCTCGCCTCGCAGCGCCTCGACGAGGGCCGGATGCACGCTCTGGAGTCCCACCTGTCCTACCGGATCGGGCTGCGCACCTTCTCCGCCATGGAGAGCCGCGGCGTGCTCGGGGTGCCGGACGCCTTCCACCTGCCCTCGCAGCCCGGCAACGGCATCCTGCGCAGCGACATCGCCACCCTCAGCCGGTTCAAGGCCTCCTACGTCTCCGGGCCGTACCGCCAACAGAAGCCCAGCACCGCCCGCCGGGCGGCGGTGGCCGGGCAGGTCCTGCCGTTCGGCACCGAGTACGTGGCACCCCGGCAGCAGCCGGTGCCGGAGGAGCCGACGGAGGAAACCAAGGCCTCGGCGGAGACCGAGGCCGCGGAGGAGGCCGCCCGCACCCTGCTGGACCTGGCCGCCGAACGCCTCACCGACGCGGGCCCGCCGGCCTACCGGGTCTGGCTGCCGCCGCTGGACGTGCCGCCGACCCTGGACGAGCTGCTGCCACCGCTGTCCCCCCACCCCGAGCACGGGCTGACCACGGACGGGTGGCGGCTGCGCGGCGGGCTGTCGGTACCGGTCGGCGTCGTCGACCGCCCATTCCAGCAGCTGCGCGACCTGCTCACCGCCGACCTGTCCGGGGCCGGCGGGCACGTCGCCATCGTCGGCGGCCCGCAGAGCGGCAAGAGCACCCTGCTGCGCACCCTGGTCACCGGCCTGGCGCTCACCCACTCCCCGCGCGAGGTGCAGTTCTACTGCCTGGACTTCGGCGGTGGCGGCCTGTCGGCGCTGCGCGACCTGCCGCACGTCGGCGGGGTGACGGGCCGCCACGACCCGGAACGGGTCGGCCGCACCATCGCCGAGATCAACGGCGTCATCGCCCGCCGGGAGCAGAGCTTCGCCCGGTTGGGCATCGACTCGGCCGCCACCTTCCGGCGGCGCCGGGCGGCCGGGGACCCGGAGCCGGCCGACGACCCGCACGGCGACGTCTTCCTGGTCGTGGACGGCTGGAACACCGTCCGCCAGGAGTTCGGCGAGCTTGTGCAGGTCCTCGGCCTGATCGCCGGGCGCGGCCTCAACTACGGCGTCCACCTGGTCATCACCGCGACCCGCTGGGCCGAGGTGACCAGCGCGCTGCGCGACCAGCTCGGCACCAGGTTCGAGCTGCGGTTGGGCGACAACGTGGACTCCGTGATCAACATGCGGGCCGCCGCCACCGTCCCCCGGATCCCCGGCCGCGGACTCACCGACGAGGAACTGCACTTCCTCACCGCACTGCCCCGCATGGACGGCATCGGCGACACCAGCGATCTCGCCGACGCCGTCGCCGACCTGGTGGAGGCCGTGAACGAGCACTGGAGCGGCCCGCGCGCGCCACAGGTCCGGATGCTCCCGCTGCTGCTGGAGGCCGCCGAGCTGCCCGCCGCCGAAGGCCGGCTGAAGGTACCACTCGGTCTGGAGGACCGCCGGATCGCCCCGCTGTGGCACGACTTCGAGGAGACCCCGCACCTCGTGGTGATCGGCGACAGCGAGTCCGGGAAGACCAACCTGCTGCGCCTGCTGGTCGACGGCATCACCTCCGCCTACACCCCGGCCGAGGCCCGGATCATGCTGATCGACTTCCGGCGCGGCCTGTTCGACTTCGTCCCCGAGGAGTACCGGCTCGGCCACGCCGTCGCGGTGGACGTCCTCAAGCAGGTCGTCCAGGGTGCGGCCCGGGCCATGGAGGGACGGGTGCCCGGCGAGTCCATCACCCCCGCCCGTCTGAAGCTCCGCGACTGGTGGACCGGGCCCGAGTTGTTCATCGTGGTCGACGACTACGACCTGATCACCGCTCCGATCACCGGCCACCCCTTCGCCCCACTGCTCGACCACCTCGCCCAGGGCACCGAACTCGGCCTGCACCTGATCGTGGCGCGCGGCGCCAACGGCGCCGGCCGCGCCATGAGCGACCCGCTGATGCGCCGGCTGCTGGACGTCAACACCCCGGCGGTGCTGCTGTCCTGCCCGCCCAGCGAGGGCGTGCTGTTCGGGAGCGTCAAGCCCCGCGAACTGCCGCCCGGCCGGGCGCTGCACATCAGCCGGCGGCGCACCGTCCAGTTGCAGACCGCCCGGGTTCCCGAGCCGGTTCCCGGACCGGCTCCCGAGCCGGAGGAGGCGGGGCGCGTCTGAGATCCCCCGGTT
>NZ_JBHUAF010000123.1:0-20970 GCF_042789895.1 Kitasatospora sp. NPDC056783 | reverse complement strand
CCGGCGGAGTCTCCGCCGGGGCCCTGCCCCTTGTGCGCCGGAGTCGGCGGCTGCCCCCGCCGTACGGCCGGACCGGGTGGTCAGGCCGCGTGGGCGACGGGGCGGCGCGGGGCGATCACCCGGCCGTCGGGCAGCAGTTCTCCGGTGTCCTCGAACATGACGACGCCGTTGCAGAGCAGGCTCCAGCCCTGCTCCGGGTGGCGGGCCACCGAGGCGGCCGCCTCGCGGTCCTCGGACTCGGCCGACGGGCACTCAGGACGGTGCTGGCACATGCGCGTACCCTCGCTTCGCTCTGCGATCCTCCCCGTGGGGCGGCCGCCGGAGGTCGTGCCGTCCGGAGCCGCCGCGGTGGTCGGATCCTGTCCGCGCGTCGACCAGGTGTGGACCGACGCTCAAGTGGGTAGGACAGGTGGTCCTTCCACGCTGGTTCCCAGTGTCGGCATCCGTGGACCCGCGCGCAGGGATTTCGTGACATGCGCCACAACTCCCGGTCAGAGATCACCCGTTCAGGTGGGGCCGGCGGGGGAGGGCGCACCAGTGGGCCAGGCAGGGCATGGCCCGTTGGGGTCATGGCGGATGGCCCGGCCGGGTGAGGTGTTCCGGTGGTGTTCCCGGGCGCGGGCGCGGAGGCGGGGCGGGGCGTGCGGGCAGGGCTGAGGGCCGCCGGGCGGGTGGGCCCGGCGGCCGGTGGGGTGCCGATGGGTCAGGAGGAGCCGAGCAGCAGCGGCCTGGCGAGCGGCGCGCGGGTGAGCAGTGGCAGCAGTTCGGAGGCCGGCCGGGCGCGGTGAGCGGTGACGCCGAGCGGGGCCGGGGCCAGCGGGATCAGGAGGTCGGTGGCCGTTCCGGGGTCCGGGTCGTGCAGCCACAGCGCCGTGGCGTACTGGCCGGGGAAGGTCAGCAGCCGGGGTCGCCGGGGGGTCCGGGAGCCCTGGGCGAGCTGCCAGGCCTCGCGCAGCGCCCTGACCGTCGAGTCGAGGTAGGGGCCGGCGGTGAAGTGGGAGAAGGTGTGGCCCTCCGCGCTCTGCACCACCTCGGCGGCGGCGGCCACCTCGGTGCCGTCCTTGATCAGGAAGCGCCAGCCGGTGCGACGGGCGGCCGGGAGCCCCGGGCGCGGGCCGTCCAGGACGTACACGGCGAGCGGGTGGGCGGGGAGCAGCGGGCCGTTCGGGTGGCGGAGCGCTGCGGCGGCGGGCTGGCGCAGCGCGGTCTCCGAGTCGAGCGCGCCCAGGACCGCGCGCAGGGCGCTCGGCGGGGGCTGGGGGGTTTGCAGAGTCATGGCGGGATCCGCCTCTCCAAGCGAGATCGGCGTGCGAGTGCGGCATACCGGCGTGGCGCGGCGACGCGTCGACGGTGACGGGGCCTGCCGTGTCCGGTTGTGCATGATCGCGGTGCCGGCGCGGTCGCCGCCGTCGATGAGACTTCGGGGCGATGGCCGACCGTCCGGGCGCTGTGCGAATTCGAACAGGTGCGCAGGGTGACCTGTTTATCACGGGCTGTGGTGGCGAGCAAGTTGCAGTTCCTCTGATTTTCCGTCAGATGCCTTGCAATGCAAGCCAGTACGCGCGATCGGGTATCGATCTTCGAGGTGGGCATATTGGTTGCACGGTCGGTCGACCGGGTGCTCGACGGGGTGGCTCTTGAGGAGGGGACCGTGGGCGAGAAGGTCGTGGCGACTCGGGCGGAACTGGCGGACCGGCAGCTGTACCGGCGCAAGCTCCAGGTGTGCCTGGAAACGCTGGGGCGGATGATCCGGGAGAACCGGTTCGACCGGCCGCGGGCGGTGATGGGCCTGGAGATCGAGCTCAACCTGGCCGACGAGCAGGGTCTGCCGGCCATGACCAACGCGCAGGTGCTGAGCGAGATCGGCTCCAGCGACTTCCAGACCGAGCTCGGCAGGTTCAACATCGAGGTCAACATCACGCCGCACCGGCTCGGCGGGCACGTCTTCGAGGAACTGCGGGAGGAGATCGACACCGGGCTGCGCTACGCCGACCGGCGGGCGGCCGAGGCGGGCAGTCGGATCGTCATGGTGGGCATCCTGCCGACGCTGGAGCACGCCCACACCGGGCTGGACGCGATGAGCCACAACCAGCGGTACAGCCTGCTCAGCGACCAGATCATGGCCGCCCGCGGGGAGGAGATCGCGCTGGACATCGAGGGGGTCGAACACCTCCAGCTGGAGTCGATCACCATGGTGGCCGAGGCCGCCGCGACCTCGCTCCAACTGCACCTCCAGGTGACTCCGGAGCGGTTCTCGTCGGTGTGGAACGCGGCCCAGGCGATCTGCGGGCCGCAACTGGCGCTCGGTGCCAACTCGCCGTTCCTGTTCGGGCGGGAGCTGTGGCGGGAGACCCGTCCGGTGCTCTTCCAGCAGGCTTGCGACACCCGTTCGGCGGAGCTCAAGGCACAGGGCGTGCGCCCGATCACCTGGTTCGGCGAGCGCTGGGTGGACTCGGCGTACGACCTGTTCGAGGAGAACCTGCGGTACTTCCCCGCGCTGCTGCCGATCTGCGACGACGAGGACCCGCTGAAGGTGCTGGCCTCCGGCGGCGCGCCCAGGCTCGCCGAGATGCGGCTGCACAACGGCACCATCTACCGCTGGAACCGGCCGGTGTACGACGTCGCGGGCGGGGTGGCGCACCTGCGGGTGGAGAACCGGGCGCTGCCGGCCGGGCCGACGGTGGCCGACACGCTGGCCAACGCCGCGTTCTACTACGGGCTGGTGCGGGTGCTCGCCGAGCAGCCCCGGCCGATCTGGACCCGACTGCCGTTCGAACGGGCGGACGAGAACTTCCGCCAGGGCGCCCGGTACGGCATCGACGCGGTGTTCCAGTGGCCGCGCCCCGGGCGGGCCGGACGCGGCGGCGGGCTGCAGACGGTGTCCGCCGTCGACCTGGTGCTGAACGAGCTGCTGCCGATGGCCCACCAGGGGCTGGACGAGTGGGGCGTGGAGCCCGCCGACCGGGACCGCTACCTGGGCATCATCGAGCAGCGCTGCCTGCGTCGCACCAACGGCGCGTCCTGGCAGGCCGCGACCTTCCACCGGCTGTGCGAGCAGTACGGAATGGACCGGCCGGCCGCGCTCGCGGCGATGACCAGGCGCTACGCCGAACACATGCGCGGCGGCGAGCCGGTGCACACCTGGCCGGTGGGCTAGGACCGCTCAAGGGCCGCTCAGGAGCGCCGCGGGCCGCTGCGCCGGATGCACCCCGGCCTCCCCGTCGGGGCCGTCCGGCGGCTGTGTCAGGATGATCGCTCCGGTGGTCGGCCGACGGCCGGAGCGACCGCCCGTCCGCTGGAGCCCCCGTGACGACCGTCCCGACCGCGCCGGAGACCGTGAAGCCCACCCGCCGGCTGTTCGGCGTGGAGCTGCTGATCGTCCTCGGCCTCTCCCTCGGGGCCAGCGGGATCAGCGCGCTGATCAGCTTCACCGGCTCGCTCACCGAACCGCTCAAGCTCGGCCAGCAGGTCGCGACGCTGAACGGTTCGCGGGCACCCGGGCGGCCCTGGCTGGACCTGGTGTGGCAGCTGTACTACATCGGGCGCGGGCTGATGCCCGTGGTGCTGGTCGGCTACCTGCTGGTGCGCGAGGGCGTCGCGCTGCGGGTGCTGGGCTTCGACCTGGGGCAGAAGCTGCGCGACCTCGGCCGGGGCGCCGGCGTCGCGGCCGCGATCGGAGGGTCGGGGCTGGCGCTCTACCTGGCCTCACAGGCGGCCGGGTACAACCTGACGGTGGCGCCGTCCGGGCTGCCGGACGTGTGGTGGCGGGTGCCGGTGCTGGTGGCGTCGGCCTGGCAGAACGCCGTCCTGGAGGAGGTCGTCGTCCTCGGCTACCTGCTGCGCCGGGTGGGGCAGCTGGGGTGGTCGTGGCCGGCCGCGGTGGCGGCGAGTTCGGTGCTGCGCGGCTCGTACCACCTGTACCAGGGGGTCGGCGGGCTGATCGGCAACATGGTGATGGGTGTGGTGTTCTGCCTGTTGTACCGGCGCTGGGGGCGGGTGATGCCGCTGGTGGCGGCGCACGCGCTGATCGACACGGTGGCCTTCGTCGGGTACGCGCTGCTGGCCGGGCACGTCAGCTGGCTGCCGACCCCCTGAGCGACGACCCTCTGAGCGACGCCCCCCCCCGCGCGACGACGACCCCCTGAGCGACGGCGTCGGGCGGGCGCACGTGGGGCGCACGGAGCGCTCAGGCGGCGGGCGTGGGCTCGGGGGCGGGCACCGGTGCGCCGGTCGCGCTTCGACGGCGCAGCCGACGGACCTGGGGGTCCACCAGGACCGCCACACTGAGCAGCAGGCAGAGGGCGGCGCACGCCCAGAGCGCGCCGGACAGGCCGAGCGCCACGGCGGCGGGCCCGGCCAGTGCGGTGCCGACCGGGGCCAGCGAGTAGGAGCCGAGTTCGTCGTACGCGGTGATCCGGGAGAACATCTCCTCGGGTATCTCCTGCTGGAGCGCGACCATCCAGTTGACGCCGAAGACGGTGACGCCGACGCCGGACAGGAACATCGCCACGACCAGCAGCGGCAGCGGCACCTCGGCGGCGAGGGCCAGGGCGGGCACCCCGAACAGGAAGACCCCCCAGTTGCCGACCAGCAGGATCCGGCGGGGGCGCCAGCGCGTCATCAGCACGCCGGTCGCCACCAGGCCGACGCCGTACGCGGCCATCGCCAGGCCCCAGGCGCTCGCGCCGCCGAGCCGGTCCTTGGCGACGGTCGGGCCGTACACCGCCTCGACCGCGTTGACGCAGGCGAGCAGGACGGAGAACTGGAGCACGATCACCCAGAGCCAGCGGCGGGAGGCGAACTCCCGCCAGCCCTCGCGCAGATCGCGCAGCATGCCGCCGCCGGAGGGCGCGGGGGACCGCTCCGGCTCCAGGAAGAAGCGGAGCGTGGCGGCGACCAGGAAGCAGAGGGCGTCCAGGGCGAGCACCCAGCCGGGGCCGACGGCCGCCGTGAGCGCGCCGCCGAGGGCGGCACCGCCGATCTGGGAGGCGTTGAGGCCCATCCGGAAGACCGCGAAGGCGCGGGCGGCGTGCTCCTGGGGGACGGCCTGCATGATCATGCCGCCGGAGGCGGGGGAGTAGAGGGCGTAGCCGGCCCCGCCGGCCGCGGAGAGCACCAGCAGCTGCCAGAGCGGGACGTCCCCCGCCAGCACCAGGGCGGCCAGCACGGCCTGGGAGAGCCCGCTGAACACGTTGGCGGCGACCATGATCAGGTGGCGGGGCAGCCGGTCGGCGAGGGTGCCGCCGACCACCATGAGCAGCACGGTGGGGACCAGGCGGGCGGCGGTGACGTAACCGACCTCGGTGGTGGTGCCGCCGGCGCCGAGCACGGCGAAGGCGGTGGCGATGGGGGCACCGGCGTTGCCGAGGCCGCTGATCACGGTGGCGGCGGTCTGGACGCGGAAGTTGCGGCTCGCCCAGGCGAAGCGGCGGGGGTGCGGGGGAGGGGTGGGCACCCGGCGACTATGCCGAACGGCGGCACCGGTGTCCATCCGGATTCCGTACGGAATTCCCAGGTGGGAGGGGCTCAGCCGAGGTGGCCCCAGAGGAAGGTGAGGGTGCGTCGCCAGGCGATCCGGGCCTGGAGCGGGTCGTAGGTGCCGATCAGGTTCTCGTCGTTCATGAAGGCGTGCCCGGCCGGGTAGAAGTGGATCTCCGGGCGGACGTCGGTGGCCTCGCCGATCCGGATCGCCGCCTCGTCCACGGCGGACATCGGGATCGAGCCGTCCAGCTCGCCGAAGTGGCCGAGCACGTGGGCGGTCAGGCCGCGGTAGTCGAAGTCCGGGTCGGGCGGCAGCCCGTAGAACGGGACCACGGCGGCGACCTTGTCCCCCGCGCGGGTGGCGAGCAGCAGGGCGAAGCCGCCGCCCATGCAGAAGCCGACCACGCCGACCGCGTCGCCGACCACGCCGTCCAGGGCGAGCAGGTGGTCGACGGCCCCGGCGAGGTCCGCCACCGCGCGGTCGACCGGGAGCTCGCGTCTGAACCGGGCCGCCTCGGCGCCGTCATGGGTGGTGGCGCCGCCGAACAGGTCGGGGGCGAGGACGGTGAAACCCTCCGCGGCGAAGCGGTCGGCCATGGCGGCGACGTGCGAGGTGAGCCCCCACCACTCCTGCACCACCACCAGGCCCGGCCCGACGCCCTGCGGCGGGCGGGCCAGGTAACCGTGCGCGGTACGGCCGTTGCTCGGGAAGGTGACGTTCTGCCGGGAGCCGCCCTGGTCAGGCATGGCTTCCTCTCGGTGGGTCGGGCCGCGCGGGGGTGGGCCGGGTGCGGCGGGGGTTCGGCGGGGAGGGCCGGGTCAGCCCATCTCCTCCAGGGCACGGCCCTTGGTCTCCTTGATGAAGAAGGCCACGAACGGGATGGAGAGCAGCGCGAAGGCCGCGTAGATGATGTACGTCGCGGAGAGGTTCCAGTCGGCGAGGTCCGGGAAGGTGACGGTGATCGCCCAGTTGGCGATCCACTGCGCCGAGGCGGCGACGGACAGGGCCAGCGCGCGGATCCGGTTGGGGAACATCTCGCCGAGCAGGACCCAGACCACCACGCCCCAGGAGAAGGCGAAGCAGAGCACGAAGACGTGCGCGGCGATCAGGGCGACGGTGGCGTGGGTGTTGTCCAGGGTGGCGGTGTCGCCGGTGCCCTCCCGGTAGGAGAACGCCCAGGCGGCGGTGCCGAGCGCGGCCGCCATGCCGATCGAGCCGGCCAGGGCGAGCGGCTTGCGGCCGATCCGGTCCACCAGGGCCATGGCGATCACGGTGCCGATCACGTTGATGATCGAGGTGGAGAGGCTGATCAGCAGCGAGTCGGACTCCTTGATGCCGACCGACTGCCACAGGAAGGACGAGTAGTAGAAGATCACGTTGATGCCGACGAACTGCTGGAACACCGAGGCGCCGATGCCGACCCAGACGATCGGCAGCAGACCGAAGCGGCCGCCCAGCAGGTCCTTGAGCCGGGGCTTGTGCGCGGACTCCAGCACCGCGCGGATCTCGGCCACCCGGGCGTCCAGGTCGACTCCCTCGCCCTCGACCTCGAGCAGCACCTTGCGGGCCTGCGCCTCGCGGTGGTCGGCGATCAGGAAGCGCGGCGACTCCGGGATGGCGAGCGCCATCAGCCCGTACACCAGGGCCGGGATGGCCTCGACGCCCAGCATCCACTGCCAGGCCTGGATGCCGCCGAGGTGGTTGGTGGACTCCCCGCCGGCGGCCTGGTTGAGGGCGAAGTTGGCGAGCTGGGAGACGGTGATGCCGAGCACGATCGCCATCTGCTGGAAGGAGGCGAGCCGGCCGCGGTAGGCGGTCGGGGCGACCTCGGCGATGTAGGTGGGCGCGATCACGGAGGCGATGCCGATCGCGATGCCTCCGATCACGCGCCAGACGGCGAGGGTCTCGATGTTCGGCGGGAACATCGAGCCGATGCCACTGGCGGCGAACAGGACGGCGGCCAGCAGCATGGTGCGCACCCGGCCCAGGTGGTCGGCGAGCCGCCCGGCGAGCACCGCGCCGACCGCCGAGCCGAGCAGCGCGATGGCCACCACGAAGGCGGTGGTGCCGTGGCCGACGGCGAAGTGCTTCTGGATGCCGGTGACGGCGCCGTTGATCACCGCGCTGTCGTAACCGAACAGGAAGCCGCCCATGGCGGCGGCCGCCGAGATGAACACCACGTGACCGAGGTGGGCCTCGCCGGCCGCCCGTTGGCTGTGGACTGAGGACACGTGCGCTCCCGGGGGTCGACGGGCCCGCTCTGACGCCGAGTGGGCAGGGCTCGTCTCACATTCGATCAGCGCCGCGCCCGGCCTGCGCGGGTTGGCGGCCGACCGGGTGATCCCGGGTCAGCCGGCGGCGCGCGGCCGGTCGGTGCGCGGGGCGGCGGTGCGCGAGAGGTCGGCGTGGGGGCCGGTGGGGTCCGGGCCGGAGGCGTCCGCTCCGGGGACGTCCGCCTCGGGTACGCCGTCCCGGGTGGTGCCCGCCCCGGTGGTGCGCCGTCGGTGCCGGCGGAGCAGCTGGGTACGGGCGGCGCCGTACTGGTCGCGGGCCCGCCCCGGGCCATCGGCGCGCTCGGCGAGCCGGTCGGCGAGCGCGTACTGCGCCTCGGCGGGCTTCTTGTCGTCGTACTTGAACTTGGCCCGAACCTCGTCCACGGTCAGCCGGAGCCCGCGCAGCCCGGGCAGCTGCCGGGCCGGCCCCTCCTCGCCGGGCACCACCCGGACCTCCGGCGTCTCGGGCTGGAAGTGCGCCAGCTGGCGGTTGAGGATCTCCGCCTTTCCGGCCGCGGACTCCACCACCTCGGCGGTGCAGTGGAAGTGGACCGAGGCGTAGTAGCTGGTCGGCGTGCCCGGTGCGCCGCGCCAGTGGCCCGGGGCGAAGGCGTAGCCGTCGGTGACCGCGAGGGTGACGTGGGGGTCGGCCCGGACGGCGGCCAGCAGCGGGTTGGGCGCGGCCAGGTGGAGCAGGATCTCGCCGCGCTCGGCGTCCAGCAGGAAGTGCGTCGGGACGAGGACCGGTCCCTCGTCGGGGGCGCCGTTGGCGGCGAGCAGGCCGAAGTCGCGGCCCTCGGCCAGCCAGGCGCGCCACTCCTGCTCGTCGCCGCGGTCCCAGGATCTGATCAGCATCGGTGTGCCTCCCGTCAGCGGGGGTAGCCGCGCAGGTGCGCGGGGAGCGGGACGGTGGTGCCGGGGTGCGGCTCGGGGGTGCCGTGCACGGTGGTGACCGGGATCAGACCGGACCAGTGCGGCAGGTCGGCGTCCTCCGGGTCGTCCTCGGCGCCGTCGTCGCGGGTCTTGGCCGAGACCTCGTCCAGCTCCAGCCGGAGGACGGCGGTGGCGGCGAGTTCCTTGGCGTCGGCCGGACGGACCTCGGCGGAGCGGCCCGGCACCGCGTGGTCGACCAGGGCGGCGAGCGCGACGTCCAGCTCCTCGGGGTCGGTGACCTGGTGCGCGGTGCCGTGGGCGACCACCGAGCGGAAGTTCACCGAGTGGTTGAACGCGGACTTGGTCAGCACCAGCGCGTCGACCTGGGTGACGGTGACGCACACCGGCATGCCCTGCTCGTCGGAGGCGCCGCGCAGCGGCCTGCTGCCGGTGGAGCCGTGGACGTAGAGCCGGCTGCCGACCCGGGCGAAGATCGTCGGCAGGACGACCGGGGCGCCCTCGACGACGAAGCCGAGGTGGCAGATGTAGGCGCTGTCGAGGATGGCGTGGATCGTCTCCCGCTCCCAGGCGGCCCGGTCCCGGTAGCGGGTGGGGGTGGTCCTGGGGGTGCGGGAGTAGCTGGGCGAGCCTTCCGGAGTCGCTGACATGACACCCTCTACGTACTAGTGCATAATTGTCTTTGTGCTAGGAGAATATCCGCTGAAAGGGCGACGCGCCAGCGAGATCGCGGCCCACATCGAACAGGGCGTGAGCAGCGGAAAGCTCGCCCCCGGAACGGCGCTCCCGCCGCTGCGCGACCTCGCGGTCGAACTGGGCGTCAACCCCAACACCGTCGCCGCCGCCTACCGGCTGCTGCGCGACCGCGGTGTGATCGAGACGGCCGGCCGCAAGGGCAGCCGCGTCCGCCCCAGGCCCGCGCTCACCCCGCGCGACGAGATCCGCGTCCCCGTCCCGCCGCACGCCCGCGACCTGTCCACCGGCAACCCCGACCCGACCCTGCTGCCCGACCTCGCCCAGGCCCTCGCGGCCGCCGCCGAGGCCGCGCGCACCGACCCGGTGCTGTACGGGCACGCGGCCGTCGACCCCCGGCTGCGCTCGCTCGCCCGCGCCTCCTTCGAGGCCGACGGCCTGCCCGGCGGCCCGGTCGTCGTCGCCTCCGGCTCGCTGGACACCATCGAGCGGATCCTCGGCGCCCGGCTGCGCCCCGGCGACACGGTGGCCGTCGAGGACCCGGGCTGGGGCAGCCTGTTCGACCTGCTCCCCGCGCTGGGGCTGAAGCCCGTTCCCGTCCGCCTGGACGACGAGGGCCCGCTGCCCGCCTCGCTGGACGCGGCGCTGGCCGAGGGCGTGCGGGCGGTGGTGGTCACCAGCCGGGCGCAGAACCCGACCGGGGCGGCGCTCACCGCGAGCCGGGCCGAGGCGCTGCGCGCCGTGCTGGCCGGGCACCCCGGGGTGCTGCTGATCGAGGACGACCACGGGCACGGCATGGTCGACCAGCCGTACCACCCGCTGGTCGGCGCGAGCACCCGGCACTGGGCGGTGGTGCGCTCCGCGGCCAAGGCGTACGGGCCGGACCTGCGGATCTCGGTGGCGGTCGGTGACGAGGAGACGATCGGGCGGGTGGCCGGCCGGCTGCGGCTGGGCGCCGGCTGGGTCAGCCACCTGTTGCAGCGCGCCCTCGCGGAGCTGTGGCACGCCGACGCCGCGCCGGCCGACCGGGTGGCCGCCGTGTACCGGGCCCGGCGGGACGCGCTGCTGGGCGAACTGGCGGCGCGGGGGATCGGGGCGCACGGCGAGAGCGGGCTGAACGTCTGGGTGCCGGTGCCCGACGAGACCTCGGTACTGGCGGCGCTGGTGCAGCGCGGCTGGGTCGCCGCGCCCGGCGCGCGCTACCGCATCCAGTCGCCGCCCGGGGTGCGGTTCACCACGGCGGGACTGGAGCCTTCCCTGGCGCGGGAGTTGGCGGAGGACCTGGCGGCGGTGCTGGGTGCGGGTGCGGGCGGGTCCCGGCTGGTGTGAGTCCCGGGGCCGATCCGGTGACCGCGTGCGTCGGCGCCCCCGCGGGGGCGCCGAGGTGGGTGGCCGGTCAGCCCTTGGCGAGCAGCGACTGGGCGTGGGCGCGAACCTGATCCTTCGTCAGATAGGCGTCGGTGTACTCGAAGTCGCGCAGCCGGGCGGGCTGGCGGGCGAGGAATCCGGTGCGGACGAAGTCGTCGCCGGCCGTCGCGTTGAGCATCCAGTTGGCGCCCACCCGGAACTTGGCCACGTTGGTGCGCATCGCCATCAGGTGGTAGCCGCGCGCCACCAGCTGGGCGGGCACCCCGCGCAGCTCCACGCCCAGCGGCTTGGAGACCGCGTCCTTGCCGCCGAGGTCGACCACCAGGCCCAAGTCCTTGTGGTAGTAAGGCTCCAGCGGCTGGTGGCGGAGCGAGGCGATCACGTTGTCGGCGACCGCGCGGCCCTGACGGGCGGAGTGCTGGGCGGTCGGCGGGCAGACCGCGCCGTCGCCCTTGGCGAGGTCGGGGACGGCGGCGGCGTCGCCGAGCGCGAACACGTCCTCGAACTGCGGCACCCGCATCTCCGCCGTCACGGCGAGCCGGCCGCGGACCGTCTCGGCGTCCAGAGTGCCGATCAGCGGACTCGCGGCCACCCCGGCGGTCCAGATCAGGGTGCGGCAGGGGAGCACCCGCCCATCGGTGAACTTGACCGTCTCGGCGCCGACTTCGGCCACCGAGACGCCCAGCGACACCTCGATGCCGCGCTCGCGCAGCACCTCCAGGGCGGCCTCGCCGAGCGGGTCGCCCAGCTCCGGCATCAGCTTCGGGGCGATGTCGATCAGGTGCCACTTGATCTGCCGGACGTCCAGGCGCGGGTAGCGGTGGGTGGCGGCGGTGGTCAGACGCTGGAGGCAGGCGGCGGTCTCGGTGCCCGCGTAGCCGCCGCCGACCACCACGAACTGGAGCCGGGACTCGCGCTCCTTCTGGTCCAGGGTGGCGGAGGCGAGGTCGAGTTGGGCGATCACGTGGTCGCGGACGTAGGCCGCCTCGGCGAGCGTCTTCATGCCGCGGGCGTAGTCGGTGAGGCCGGGGATGTCGAAGGTGCGGGTGACGCTGCCGGGGGCGAGCACCAGGTGGTCGTACTTCTGCGCGACCACCTCGTCGGTGATCTTGCGGATGACGCACACCTTGGAGGCCGGGTCCACGCCGATCGCGCCGCCGGGGACGATGTGGGTGCGGCGCAGCGAGCGGCGCAGCGAGACGGCGACGGACTGCGGGGTGAGGACGCCTGCGGCGACGTGGGGGAGGAGGGGGAGGTAGAGCTGGTAGCTGGACGGCGTGACCAGCGAGATCTCGGCCTCCGACGGTGACAGCTTGCGTTCGAGGCGACGGGCGCACTCCAGGCCGGCGAAGCCACCGCCCACGATCAGGATCCGAGGTCGTTCCATCGCTCATCCCTTTGCCGTGAAGGTCCCCACTACTGCCCGCCACACTCGCACGGAGCAGCGGGGGCTGCCACCGGGGAGCGGCGGACGAGGGAGGCGTGGGGCGGGGGCGTGGAGTGGTGGGGGGCGGGTGTTGGTGGGGGGTGGAGCGGTGCGGGGGCTGCCACTGGGGAGCGGCGGACGAGGGAGGCGCGGGGAGGAAGGGAGAAGCGGAGGCCGGGACACCGATAAGCTGTCGGCCGTGCTACCCGAGGTGACGGCGATCCGGTACGTGACGCCACTGCGAGAAGGCGGCTCGATGCCGGGCCTGGTCGAGGCCGATGATCGGCGGCTGTACGCCCTGAAATGGGTCGGTGCGGCGCAGGGCCGCAAGGCGCTGGTCGCGGAGGTGCTGGCCGGGGAACTCGGCCGGCGGCTCGGGCTGCCGGTGCCGGAGCTGGTGACGATCGACCTGGACCCGGTGCTCGCGCGCAGTGAGCCGGACCACCAGATCCAGGACCAGATGCGGGCCAGCGGCGGGACCAACCTCGGGATGGCCTTCGTCAGCGGCGCGCTCAACTTCGACCCGCTCTGCTTCGAGGTGGACCCGGAACTCGCCGGGCAGGTGCTCTGGTTCGACGCGCTGATCGGCAACGTCGACCGCTCCTGGCGCAATCCCAACCTGCTGGTGGCGACCGGGGGGCTGCGGCTGATCGACCACGGCGCGAGTCTGATCTTCCACCACAGCTGGAAGGGTGCCGCCGGCTGGATCCGTCGCCCGTACGACGCCTCCGACCACGCGCTGCTGCGGGCCCAGCCGGACCTGACGGCGGCCGACAAGGCGCTCGCGCCGCTCGCCGAGGCGGCGATCGAGGGCGCGGTGGCGCAGATCCCCGAGGTCTGGCTGACGGACGAGTTCGGCTTCGACTCGCCCGACGAGGTGCGCGCCGCGTACCGCGCCCAGCTGACCGAGCGACTGGCCGGTCCGCGTGACTGGCTGCCGGAGGTGCCCGCATGACCGAGTCCTCGCTGTCCGTGCTCTCGGCCACCGTCGAGCTGCACGACTACGAGTACGCCGTGATCCGCGCGGTGCCGAGGGTGGAGCGCGGCGAGTGCGTCAACGTCGGGGTGCTGCTGTACTGCCGGCAGAGCTCGCACCTGGCCGCCCGTACCCATCTGGACCAGGCCAGGCTGCTGGCGCTGGACCCGGTGGCGGACGTGCAGGGCGTGCGGCGGGCGCTGCACGGGATCGAGGCGGTCTGCCTGGGCGGCCCGCAGGCCGGTCCGGCGGCGGGGGACAGCGCCGGGCAGCGGTTCCGCTGGCTGACCGCGCCGCGCAGCGCGATCGTCCAGCCGGGGCCGGTGCACACCGGGCTGACCGCGGACCCGGACGCGGAGCTGCGGCGACTGTTCGACCAGCTCGTCCTCTAGGCCGTGTCTCATCATTCCCGTCGGGCGCGAGGCGGCACACGGACGGTTGCCAGGGTCAAAGCTTGAGTTGGTGAAGCACCTGGCCGTACGCTGACCCCATGGGTTCGACAGCGACGACGACCGTACCGACCAACGCCGAGTTGATGGAGGCGTTGGCCGCCGTCGGTGCCGCGTACTTCCACGACTTCGCGGCGGCCGCCGCCCGGCACGGGCTCTCCTCCTCCCAGGCCAAGGCGCTGGGCGCGGTGCAGGAGTCGGTGCCGATGCGGGCGCTGGCCGGGCGGCTGGGCTGCGACGCGTCGAACGTCACCGGGATCGTGGACCGGCTGGAGTCCCTGGGCCTGGCCAACCGGGAGGCGGCGGCCGGTGACCGCCGGGTGAAGATCGTGGTGATCACGGACGAGGGCCGGGAGATCCTCAACCGCATCCGCGGCGAGATGGCCCGGACCCACCAGGCCTTCGAGGCGATGACCGACGAGCAGCGGATCGCGCTGCACTCGATCTGTGCCCAGGTCCTGCCGGTGCTGGCCGGCCGTACGGGCGGCGCGCAGTAGGATCCGCGCCGCCCGGCCGCCGGTGGCTCCCCGGTCAGAGCAGTTCGGCGAGTTCCGGCGGCAGCGGCCGGTGGTGGAGCAGGGTGAGCGAGCGGGTGGCCCGGGTGAGGGCGACGTAGCGGTCGCGAGGGCCGAGCTCGGCGGGCTCGACGACCACGACCGCGTCGAACTCCAGCCCCTTGGCGTCCGCCACGGTGAGCGCGTCCAGCCCGGCGGCCAGGGCGTCCGGTGCGATCACCCCCAGGGTGCCCGGGCCGGCGGGCAGCCGGGCCAGCGCGGTGGCGAAGTCCCCGTCCGGGACGGGGAGCGCGCGCGGCCGCTCGGTGCCCGGGCGGATGGACTCGGGCGGCCGGTGGCCGGGCAGGGCGGTGCGCAGGACGGCGGTGGCGAGGGCCATGATCGGTTCCGGCGTGCGGTAGTTGACCGTCAACCGCTCCTCGCGCCAGCGGCCGGGCAGGTGAGGGTCGAGCGTCTCGGCCCAGCTGCGGGCGCCGGCGGGTGATCCGGTCTGGGCGAGGTCGCCGACGATGGTGAGCGAGTTGGTCGGCACGCGCCGCAGGACGGCGCGCCAGGCCATCGCGGACAGCTCCTGGGCCTCGTCCACGACGACGTGGCCGTACGCCCAGGTGCGGTCGGCGGCGGCGCGTTCGGCGGTGGAACGGTACGGGCCGTCGTCGTGGAAGCGCTCGGCCAGGGCGGCGGAGTCCAGCAGTGGGTCGCCGGCCTGGCCGGTGATGGTCAACACGCCGCGGGCGTAGGCGAGTTCGTCCGCATCCCGATCGGGAGCGGCGGGCTCCCGTTCGGTGCCGAGGAGTTCGGCGGCCTCGTCGAGCAGCGGGACGTCCTCGACCGTCCACGGGGAGCCGGGCGGGCGGCGCAGGGCGGCGGCGTGCTCGGGGGCCGCCTCGGCGAGCAACCCGCGGTCGGTGAGCAGCCGTTCGAGCAGCTGCCGGGGATCGAGCCGGGGCCAGAGCGGGTCGAGTGCGGCGCGCACCTCCGGCCGCTCCCACAGCTCGCGCGGGGCGTAGTGGGCCTCCTCCTCGTCGTACGGGCGGCCGAGGGCGAGCGCCTGGGCGATGGCGAGGGCGTCGAGCAGGGTGCCCAGGTAGAAGCTCCGGGCCCGGTTGTGCGGCAGCCGCAGGCCGCGGGCGGCGTCCCGGGCCTCGGCGCACGCCCGGGCGGAGAGTCGCAGTCCCTCGCCGAGGTCCAGGCCGTCGGCGGGGGCCGTCTGGTGGGCGGCCACGGCGCGGCGCAGTACCCGGGCCATCCAGGGGCCGCCCTTGGCGAACGCGGTGTCGGGGGCGTCGCCGACGGTGGCGGTGACGCCGGGGACGAGCTCGCCGACGGTGCGCAGCACCACCTCGGTCTCGCCGAGGGCGGGCAGCACCTCGTCGATGTACCGCAGGAAGCCGGCGTTGGGGCCGATCACCAGCACGCCCCGGCGCTCCAGCGCGGCGCGGTGGGTGAACAGCAGGTAGGCGGCGCGGTGCAGGGCGGCGAGCGTCTTGCCGGTGCCGGGGCCACCCTGGACGACCAGGGCGCCGCGCAGCGGGGAGCGGATCACCCGGTCCTGTTCGGCCTGGATGGTGGCGACGGCGGTGGCCATCCGGCCGGTGCGCTCGCGGTCGAGGGCGGCGAGCAGCGCGGCCTCGCCGACCAGGCCGCGCCGGCCGGGCTCGTCCAGCCCGGCGAGGTCGAGCGCCTCGTCGTCCAGGCCGGTGAGGGTGCGGCCCCGGGTGTGCAGGTGGCGGCGGCGCACGACCGGGCCGGGGCGGGCGGGGGTGGCGGTGTAGAAGGGGCGGGCGGCCGGGGCGCGCCAGTCGAGCAGCAGCGGCTCGTACGCCTCGTCGGTCAGGCCGGTGCGGCCGATGTAGTGGACGGTGCCGTCGCGCTCGTCGAGCCGGCCGAAGCACAGGCCGCGCTCGACCGCGTCCAGCCGGGCGGCGTGGCGGGCGGCCTCGCGGGCTCGGACCTCGCGTTCCAGCCGGGCCTGGTGGGTGCCGCCGGGGGTGGCTGCGTCGTGGGCGCCGTCGGCGGTGCGGCGGGCCCGTTCGCGTACGGTGTCCAGCCGGGCGTAGAGCCGGTCGAGGTGGGCCTGCTCGGTGCGCAGGGCCTCGGTGAGGGTGGAGTCCCAGGTGGCCGCTGGAGGTTCCATCATGGATGTGGTATCCTTGCGGTGAGGAGGCTTTGAGGTGTCGCCTGAACGGCGCTCAATTGACCCAGCCTACCCCATCCGCCGACGTCCGGCGTGACCTCGGCTGTTACCCTTGCGAAGCGTGAGCGCGAAGCCCCAGATCCCCAATGTCCTGGCCTCCCGGTACGCCTCGGCGACCCTGGCCCAGCTGTGGTCCCCCGAGCACAAGGTGGTCCTCGAGCGCCACCTGTGGCTCGCCGTCCTGAAGGCTCAGCAGGACCTCGGCATCGAGGTGCCCGCGAGCGCCGTCGCCGACTACGAGCGGGTGATCGACCAGGTCGACCTCGGCTCGATCGCCGCCCGTGAGCGGATCACCCGCCACGACGTGAAGGCCCGGATCGAGGAGTTCAGCGACCTCGCCGGCCACGAGCAGATCCACAAGGGCATGACCTCCCGGGATCTGACCGAGAACGTCGAGCAGCTGCAGATCCGCCAGTCCCTGGAGCACGTGCGGGACCGCACGGTGGCGGTGCTGGTGCGCCTGGCCAAGCTCGCCGCCCAGCACTCCGAGCTGGTCATGGCCGGCCGCTCGCACAACGTGGCCGCGCAGGCCACCACCCTGGGCAAGCGGTTCGCGTCGATCGCGGACGAGCTGCTGGTCGCCTTCCGCCGCCTGGAGGAGCTGATCGCCCGCTACCCGCTGCGCGGGATCAAGGGCCCGGTCGGCACCGCCCAGGACATGCTGGACCTGCTCGGCGGCGACACCGAGAAGCTGGCCGAGCTGGAGCGCCGGGTCGCCGCGCACCTCGGCTTCGACAACGTGCTGACCAGCGTCGGCCAGGTCTACCCGCGCTCGCTGGACTTCGAGGTGCTCACCGCCCTCGTCCAGCTGGCCGCCGCGCCGTCCAGCCTGGCCAAGACCATCCGCCTGATGGCCGGCCACGAGCTGGTCACGGAGGGCTTCAAGGAGGGCCAGGTCGGCTCCTCCGCGATGCCGCACAAGATGAACACCCGCTCCTGCGAGCGCGTCAACGGCCTGGCCGTCATCCTGCGCGGTTACGCCTCGATGACCGGCGAGCTGGCCGGCGACCAGTGGAACGAGGGCGACGTCTCCTGCTCGGTGGTGCGACGGGTCGCGCTGCCGGACGCCTTCTTCGCCTTCGACGGCCTGCTGGAGACCTTCCTGACCGTCCTCGACGAGTTCGGCGCCTTCCCCGCCGTGGTCGAGGCCGAGCTGGACCGCTACCTGCCGTTCCTCGCCACCACCAAGGTGCTGATGGGCGCGGTGCGCGCGGGTGTGGGCCGGGAGACCGGGCACGAGGTCATCAAGGAGCACGCCGTCGCCTCCGCGCTGGCGATGCGCGCCGGCGCCCGCGAGAACGAGCTGCTGGACCGCCTGGCCGCCGACGAGCGGATCCCGCTGGACCGGGCCGCGCTGGACGCGCTGCTGGCCGACAAGCTGTCCTTCACCGGCGCGGCCGGCGCCCAGGTCGCCGAGGTGGTCCGCCAGGTGGAGGCCGTCGCGGACGCCTACCCGGCCGCCGCCAAGTACGCGCCCGCCGACATCCTCTGACGCGTCAGTCCTCGGCCGAGGGCCCCGCTGCCGGACCGGTGGCGGGGCCCTCGCGCGTCATCGGGACGCGGCCCGGGTCGAGCGGCGGCGCGGTGGGGCCGCACGGCCAGTCGCAGCTCGGCTCGGCCACCGGCTGGTCCTCGGGCGCGAGCACATTGCCCCGTACGGTCACGAGGGCGATCAGACCGCCGCCGACCAGCAGGCCCGCGCAGATCAGCATCGAGGTGCGGAAGGCGGAGTCGACCGCGGAGGGCACCCGGTAGGCGTCGCCGCTCAGCCCGGCCAGCGCCGGCAGGGCGGCGACCGCGAGCAGTCCGGCCGCGCGGGCGGCGGCGTTGTTGACCCCGCTGGCGATGCCCGCGTGCCGCACCTCGACGGCGGCCAGGACGGTCGCCGTCAGCGGCGCGACCAGCAGCGTCATCCCGGAGCCCATCACCGTGACGGCGGGCAGCACGTCCGCCCAGTAGGAGGAGTCCGGTCCGGTGCGCAGCATCAGCAGCACCCCGGCGGCGCACAGCAGCGGGCCGACGGTCAGCGGGACGCGCGGGCCGATCCGCTTGCCGAGGCGCCCGGCGCGCGCCGAGAGCGCCAGCATCAGCACGGTGATCGGCACCAGTGCCAAGCCCGAGACCAGCGGCGAGAACCCGGACACGATCTGGAGCTGCACCACCAGCAGGAAGAAGACGCCGCTGAACGCCGCGTACACGCACAGGGTGACCAGGTTCACCGCGGTGAACAGCCGGGAGGAGAACAGGCCGAGCGGCAGCATCGGCTCGGGGGCGCGGCGTTCCACCACCACGAAGGCGGCGCCGAGCAGCAGCCCGAGCGCCCCGCTGACCCAGACCGCGGGGGACAGGCCCTCCCCGGCCGCGGTCAGCGCGTAGGTGACGGCGCCGAGGGCGAGAGCGGCGAGCAGGGCGCCGAGCACGTCGAAGCGGCCGGAGGCGCTCTCGTCCCGGCTCTCCGGTACCGACCGGGTCGTCACCGCGATCACGGCGGCGGCCAGCGGCAGGTTCAGCAGGAAGATCCAGCGCCAGCCGGGGCCGTCCACCAGCCAGCCGCCGAGGAAGGGGCCGATCGCGGCCGACACCCCGCCGAGGCCGGACCAGAGGCCGACCGCCGCCGAGCGGTCGTCGGGGTGGAAGACGGCCTGGAGCATGGCGAGCGAGCCGGGGGTGAGCAGCGCCCCGCCGATGCCCTGGACGGCGCGGGCGGCGATCAGCACCTGGACGTTCGGTGCGGCGGCGCAGGCCGCGGACGCCACGGCGAACCAGACCACGCCGATCAGGAAGACCTTGCGTCGCCCGTAGCGGTCGCCGAGCGCGCCGCCGAGCAGGATCAGGCCCGCCAGGGTGAGCAGATAGGCGTTCAGCGTCCACTGCAGGGACGCCAGGGTGGCGCCGAGGTCGGCGCCGATCCGGGGCAGCGCGACGTTCACGACGGTGCCGTCGAGCATCGCCATGCTGGAGCCGAGCACTGTTGCCAGTAGTACCCAGCGACCCTGCGCGGTGCCCAGGCGCAGGGTGCCGGCTTCGGAGGTGGCCACGGGCGAATCCTGCGTTGCCCGGGGCGCACGTGACAAGGGTCACCGGTGGGCGTGTTGGCCGGCGGCGGTGCGTGAGCGGGCGGGTGCGGGACGTCCGCGATCTCGGCGCAGGGTCGTGGATCAGTGGCGGGGAGTGAATGGATTGTGTACGTACCGTGGGGTGGGGCCTGCGGAGGGTCACCGGGGGTGGGGGAGTCGTTGCCGTTTCAAGAGATCGACATTGCTTCACCCGAACGGATGGGTTTTAGTTCAGCGACCGCCCGGCCAGTCCGGACGGATCCGCCGGGTGGAACGCCGAGTCCTGCCGCTGCCCGGTGGTTCGAAACGAACTCTGTACGGCAGGAGCGGGGGACCCACAGGTAAGTCGCCGGACCGGAGTTCGCGCCTCAAGGCGCGGGCGTCCAGGACCGGCTCGGGGTGAAGCCGCGCACGCGGCCGGGCAACTCCAGCCCGAACCCGACAGCTCACCTCGCAGGCGTCGGAGAGGAAAATTCCATGCCTGCACAGGCCCGTCGTATCGCCCTGCCCCGCGCCGCCCGCATCGGCATCGCGACCGCCGTCACCGGTGCGTCGTTCGCCCTTCCGCTGGTGACCGCGATCAACGCCCAGGCTCACACCGCTCCGGCCGCCCCGGCCGCCGCTTCCGCTGCCGCCGCTCCGGCCGCGCAGGAGAGCCACCGCGTCGTCAGCGGCGACACCCTGTCCAAGATCGCCGACGTCGAGAACGTCGAGGGCGGCTGGCACGCGCTGTACGAGCGGAACCGCTCGGTCGTCGGCGCCGACCCGAACCTGATCTTCCCGGGCCAGCGGCTCGCGCTGCCGGGCCACGCCGCCGCGCCGGCCGTCGACGCGGCCCCGGCGAAGCCGGCCGCTCCGGCCAAGCCCGCCGAGCCGCAGGCCCAGGTCCAGGTTCGGACCGAGGCCGCCGAGCCGGCCGAGCAGCTCCGGACCCAGCTCCAGGTCGCCACCCCGACCCAGGTCGTGACCGCCACTCCGGTCGCCGCTGCCACCTCCGGCTTCGTCGCCCCGCTGGCCGGCCCGAGGCTGGGCACCGCCTACGGCGTGGCCGGCTCGATGTGGGCCTCCGGCCACCACACCGGCCAGGACTTCGTCGCCTCCACCGGCACCCCGCTGCGCGCGATCGCCAACGGCGTCGTGGTCAAGGCCGGCAACGGTGGCGCCTACGGCAACGAGGTCGAGATCAAGCTCGCCGACGGCCGCTACGCCGAGTACGCTCACCTCTCCTCGATCGGTGTGAGGATCGGTCAGGTCGTCAAGGTCGGCCAGCAGATCGGCCTCTCCGGCGCCACCGGCAACGTGACCGGCCCGCACCTGCACTTCGAGATCCGCAATGGCTCGGAGTACGGCTCGGACATCAACCCGGTCGCCTACCTGCGCGCGCGCGGCGTCGCGCTCTGAGCCCTCGCGCTCTGAGCCCTCGCGCTCTGATCCGAGGGCTCTGATCCGAGGGCTTGGTCTCTGGGGCTCCGGCCCCAGAGAACCGCCCTCCGGCCCCGCGGGATCTCAAGAACCACCGCCGTCGCGGAGCGAATCGGTCCTCCGGGATGGTCATGTCGGGTGACCGCTCGACCGGGTGATCGCCGCACGGCGGACATGGGCGAGGGACACGCCCAGGCCGGCCCGGCCGCACGGGGAACTCCC
>NZ_JBHUAF010000122.1:0-20993 GCF_042789895.1 Kitasatospora sp. NPDC056783 | reverse complement strand
GCCGAGAGGAGCCCCGCCACCGTGCGGTCGACGACCGTGAGGCCTAGATGAACTCGGCCAGCTCGCGCAGCAGCGCGGCCTTCGGGCGGGCACCGGTGATGGACTTCACCGGTTCGCCGCCCTTGTAGACGATCAGGGTCGGGATCGAGATGACGCCGTACTGGGCGGCGGTCGCCTGGTTGACGTCCACGTCGAGCTTGGCGATGGTCAGCTTGTCGCCGTGCTCGGCCGCGATCTCTTCGAGGATCGGGGCGACCTGGCGGCACGGGCCGCACCAGGTGGCCCAGAAGTCGACCAGGACGGGCTTGTCGCTCTTCAGGACGTCGGCATCGAAGGTCGCGTCGGTGACTGTGGTGGTGGCGCCGGCCACGGGAACTCCTCGGGTTCGGACGGAGGGGGCTGCTGCCAGGAGAACAACGGGTGGGCCCGTTCTGTTTCTGCCCGGCCGGGGCGGGGGTGTTTCACGTGGAACACCCCCGCCCGGTGGATCGGGGGAGGGGGGCTCAGACCGCCACGGCGGCGGCCTTGGCCTCCAGGTCGTCCAGTGCGGCCAGGTAGCGCTCGGCGTCCAGCGCGGCGGAGCAGCCGGTGCCGGAGGCGGTGATGGCCTGGCGGTAGGTGTGGTCCACGACGTCGCCGGCGCCGAAGACGCCCGGGATGTTGGTCCGGGTGGAGGGGGCCTCGACCTTGAGGTAGCCCTCGGCGTCCAGGTCCAGCTGGCCCTTGAAGAGGTCGGTGCGCGGGTCGTGGCCGATCGCGATGAACAGACCGGTGACGGGCAGCTCGCGGGTCTCGCCGGTGGTGGTGTCGCGCAGGGTGACGCCGCTCAGCTTCGGGTCGCCGTGGATGGCCTCGACCGCGCTGTCCCACTCGAAGCGGATCTTCTCGTCGGCGAAGGCGCGCTCCTGCATCGCCTTGGAGGCGCGCAGGCTGTCCCGGCGGTGGATGATCGTGACGCTCTTGGCGAAGCGGGAGAGGAAGGTGGCCTCCTCCAGGGCGGTGTCGCCGCCGCCGACGACCGCGATGTCCTGGTCGCGGAAGAAGAAGCCGTCGCAGGTGGCGCACCAGGAGACGCCGCGGCCGGAGAGCTTGTCCTCGTTCGGCAGGCCGAGCTTGCGGTGCTGGGAGCCGGTGGTGACGATCACGGCGCGGGCCTTGTGCACGTTGCCCTCGGAGTCGGTGACGGTCTTGATGTCACCGGTGAGGTCGACCGCGACGATGTCGTCGGGGATCAGCTCGGCGCCGAAGCGCTCGGCCTGGGCCCGCATGTTGTCCATCAGCTCGGGGCCCATGATGCCGTCCCGGAAGCCCGGGAAGTTCTCGACCTCGGTGGTGTTCATCAGTGCACCACCGGCGGTGACGGCCCCCTCGAAGACCAGGGGCTTGAGGGAGGCACGGGCCGTGTAGAGAGCGGCCGTGTACCCGGCCGGGCCGGAACCGATGATGATCACGTTACGGACGTCGCTCACTGCTTCTCCTGGTTCGCATCGCGACCCGCGTTTGCTGCGGGGAGGGCGGTCCTGCTCCGCCGCCCGGGACAACGACTGACCAGTGTCTCGCATTCCCAGGCGGATCAGTACCAGGCGCCCGGAGTCCGGAAGCGGCGTGCCGCCGTGGGCGTGGATCGCATGGAAACCGCCGGTCAGTGGCTGGGAACGGCCTGGTGCAGGGCGATCGGGCCGCAGTCGGGGGAGCGCAGATAGACGTCCACGAAACCGGGCCGTCCGGGCAGCGGGTAGACCAGGACGTCGACCGGGGCGCCCTGGTAGCTGCCCCGGTCGGTGGCCAGCGGGGGGCCGGCGGCGGGGGCCGGGCAGGCCGCTCCGGTGGGGGTGTCGGAGGGGGCGGGTGCGGCGGGATCGGGCCGGATGCCCTCGGCGGGCAGGGCTGCCTCGGGCTTTCCCGGGCCGGTGGCGTACGGCCCGGGGACGCTCTCCGCGCGGGCCAGCAGCTGCTGGATCTGGCCGGCGAGTTCGTCCTCGCGGTAGGCGGTGCCGGTGCCGGTGCCGGTGCCGGCCGGGTGCGGGGTGCGGGCGCCGCCCGCGTCGGCGGCGGTCGGGGCGCCGCCCGCGACGGCGGTGGAGATGCCGGAGGGGTCGTCGGGGTGCGGCAGGAGGGCCCCGCCGAGGGCCAGGGCGGCGAGGGCGGCGGCCGAGCCGAGCAGCAGGGCGAACCGCCGCCGTCGCCGGGAGCGTCCGGGGCCGGTGGCCGAGCCGGGTCTTCCGGCGGGCCGGTGGTCGGGCCGGTGGTCGGGCCGGTGGTCATGATGGTGGTCGGGCCGGTGGTCGGCAGGGGCGGAGGAGGGCGTGGCGGGCGGTGTGGCGGCGGGGCCGGACCGGGCCGGGGTCTCGGTCCGGTGGCCGGCCGCAGGGCCCTCCTGCGGACGCCCGGCGGCCTCGTGCCCGCTCCCGGCGGCCTCGGCGGCTGCCTCGGCCAGCGCCGCGTCCAGCCGGGCGGCGATGTCGGCCGGCATCGGCGGGGCCTCGACGTCGCCGAGCAGCGCCCGGACCTCGGCGAGCGCGTCGACGGTCTCCCGGCACTCGGCGCAGCCGTCCAGGTGCCGGCGCAGCGCCGCGAGCTCGTCCGGGGAGTCGACCAGCCCTTCGGCGAGGTCGGCGAGCCGTTCGACCGGCGGGTGGTCGTCGGTGGGGGCGGGGAAGGAGGGATGGGCGTTCATCGGGTGCTCGTGTCTCCTTCCAGAACCGTCCGACCGGTGCTCGGGCCCGTCCCTGGGACGGTGCCCGGCCCCTTCGGGTTCCCCGGGGCGTCCCGGTGCGGCGGCGGGGCCGAGCCGGGGGCGGGCCGCGCCTCCCGCGGGTGGGGTGTTTCACGTGAAACGTCGTGGTCGCGCAGGTGCCGGACCAGCGGGAGGAGCCGGGCCCGGCCGCGCGCGCAACGGCTCTTCACGGTGCCCACCGGGACGCCCAGCAACTCGGCGGCCTCGGCGACCGGGTAGCCCTGCATGTCGACCAGGACCAGCGCGGCCCGCTGTTCGACGGGCAGCTCGGCGAGCGCGGCGGTCAGCTCGCGGTGCAGCTCCGCCCGGACCACCGGGGAGTCGGCCGGTTCGGCGGTGCCGACCAGGGCGTCCAGCCGGCGCGGGTCCTCGTCGAGCGGGGTCGTGCGCCGGGCGGCGCCGCGCCGGGCGCGGTCCAGGCAGGCGTTGACCACGATCCGGTGCAGCCAGGTGGTGACCGCCGATCGGCCCTGGAAGCCGGCGGCGGCGCGGAAGGCGGAGACCAGGGCGTCCTGGAGGGCGTCGGCGGCCTCCTCGCGGTCGCCCAGGGTGCGCACCGCGACCGCCCAGAGCCGGTCGCGGTGGCGGTTCACCAGCAGGCCGAAGGCCTCCGGGTCGCCGGCGACGTGCCGGGCGAGCAGCACCGCGTCGTCGTCCGTCACCGTCACCCCTCGACCCCTCGCCGTCGTACCGGGCCACCGGCGCCGGTCAGCCGGAGACCTTGACCTCGGCGACCTGGCCGGTGAAGTGGCCGTTGCCATCCTTCGGCAGCGCGGTCAGCCAGAGCAAGAGGTAGCGCGTGGTGACCGGGGAGTCGAGGACGTAGTCGACGTTGGGGCCGCTCTTCTTGCCGAGCACGGTGAAGCCGTCCACCTTGGCCTGCGCCGGGTTGGCGGCGATGGAGGCGTTCGGCACGCGCAGCTCCGCGGTGTGCTCGCCGACGAACTGGACGCTCACCGAGGAGACCGCCTGCGGCGAGCCGAGGTCGAGCAGCAGCCCGGTGCCGGCCTTGAGGGCGGGCGCCTTGGGGCCGAACTGGTCCGCGTACCACTGGGTGGTCCAGACCGTGTTCGGGTCGTTGTCGATCGTCTTCGCGGGGTTGTCGCTGCCCTCGTTCCCCTCGCCCGGCCCGGTGTACGACTGCACGCTCTTGACGGTGAGCGGCACCGGGTTGTGGGTGCTGGCCTGCGGGCTCGGCGAGGCGCTGGTGGCCGAGGGGAGCGAGGACGTGACGCTCGACCCGGTGGTGTGGCGCAGGTGGTCGACGAACTGCCAGGAGGCGACGCCGATCGCGCCCAGCGCGACCGTCCAGGCGGTGGCCTTGACCACCTGGCGCAGCCGCCGCCGGAAGCGCCGGGAGGAGGTCGGCCGGGAGGAGGCCGGCAGCGGGCTGACCGTGGCGTCGGCCACCCGGGTCGGGTTGGGCGCGGTGGGCAGCGCGTGGGTGTTGTGCCGGGGCGGGGCCGGGAAGACGGGCAGCTCCGGCTCGGGCTGGCGGATCCGGGGCAGCTTGGCGATCGCCCGGACCAGTTCCTCCGGAGTGGTGATCGGCTGGGCGTGGTGCGGCGGCTGGTCGAACAGGGTGCGCGCGGCGAGCTCCGACAGGCCCTTGTGGACCCCGGCGCGGACCTGGTCGGGGGCGACGTTCTGGAGGCCCTTGGGCAGGCCCTGGAGGTCGTAGCGGTCCTCCGGGTACGGCCAGCGGTGGGTGAGCGCGGCGAACAGCAGTGCGCCGATCGCGCGGGTGTCGGCCCGCTGGGCGTCCTCGGCGCCCTCGGCGGGCAGCCCGCGCAGGGCGGCGTCCACCGCGATGCCGTTGATCCGGTACTGGCCGCTGTCGGTGCGCAGCACGCAGCGCGGGGTGAGCCGCAGATGGGCCTGGCCGCGCCGGTGGGCGGCCGCGACCGCGTCGGCGACCTGGCGGACCATCTGGTACGCCTCGTGCGGCTCCATCGGGCCGTTGGCGATCAGCCGGGCCAGGTCGGAGGAGTGCGGCAGCCACTCCCGCACGACGTAGACCAGCTCGCCCTCGTGGACGGCGTCCAGCACCTGGACGAAGCGCGGGTCGCCGAGCAGGGCGGCGGACTTGGCGGCGGCCAGCACCTTGCGGGCCCGCTGGTGGCCGGAGGCCATCAGGTGGACGCCGACGGCCCGGCGGAGCTTCTCGTCGACGGCGCGCCAGCTGCTGAAGGTCTCGGTCTGGGAGATGCACTCCTCCAGCCGGTACCGGTGGCCGATCATGTCGCCGCTGCGGCGCTGCGGCGCGGGGAGGGTGCGCGGCAGGGTGGCGGTGTCGCGCGGGTCGATCGTGGGCTGCGGGTCGGTGGGGCGGCGCGCGGGGCGGGTGGGCTCCGGGGCGGGCTTCTTCCGGGGGGAGCCGGCGGCCAGTTCGGCGCGGAGCTCCTGGACCGAGAGCGGCGCGGTCATCTCCGAGGTCTCCTCGCCGACGGCGGGCTCCTGGCCCTCGTCCGCGGGGTCGTCCGGCGTCCGCTCGGGTGCCCCGGCCGCTTCGGCGTCCGCGGTGGTGCGCCCGGGGACGGCGGCAGCGGCGGCAGCGCCCTCGCGGGCGTCCGCGGAGGCGTCCTCGCCGGCGTCCTCCGAGCCCGCGAGCTCGTCGATCGCCGCGGCGAGCGCGGCCTCGTCCGCCGCCGCGCCAACTGCTGACGTGTCGACGACCGCCTTGGTGCCATCAGCCACCGTGGTCCTACCTCCCCTTGTGTCGCCCCGGCCTGAGAGAGTCGCTGGAGCCCGAGGGTTGGCCGCCCTGTGCTCCAGGACAATTGTGCCCACTCTTCTCCACCGGGTACGACCGCTGAGGCGTCCGCTCGGTTGCACGGCGGTGGAGAGATGTGGTGCAGATCCGACACCTGCTCGCCATCCGGCGCTCGGGTGGACCCGAACGAACCGGTGGTCCAGCACTCGGCCGGACGAGCGGAGGAGCGTCGCGCTCCGGTTGACGCCCGGTCAGGGCGCCCGCTCGTCCGGCCGGTGGTCGGACGCTCAGCGGCCCAGTCGGCTGCGGAGCATGCCCAGCGTGGCGTTCAGCTCCTCGATGCGCAGGCGCTTCGCGACGAGCGCGAAGACCACCAGCTGGAGGCCGCCGGCCACGATCACGGACGCCACGCTGCCCGCCCAGCCGCCGAGCGCCTTTTCGATCCCCAGGCTGGCGCCGAGGCCGACCAGGGCGGCCGGGACGCAGGCGGCGGCCAGCCGGCTGTACGTCCGGCCGATCCGCTTGGTGTCCAGTCCGCCGATCCGCTTCTTCAGCTTCGGCATCGCGACGATCACTCCGACGGCGTAGCCCAGGCCGTAGCCGAAGGCGATGCCGATCACCGTCCACTCGGCGGGAAGCACCAGCCAGCACAGCACCGCGAAGCCGGCCTGGCAGCCGGCGACCCAGACGGTGTTGGAGAACGGGGTCCGGGTGTCCTCGTAGGCGTAGAAGCCGCGCAGCATCACGTACTGGGCGGAGTACGGGATCAGGCCCAGCGCGAAGGCGGAGAGCATCAGACCGATGTTGGTGGCGTCGTCCAGCACCCGCTCGTTGCCGCCGACCGCGTAGATCGAGCGGCCGATCGCCGGGCCGAGCGCCAGGAACAGGAACGCCGCCGGGACGACCGCCACCGCGGTGGTGCGCAGACCGTAGGAGATGTCGTCCCGCACGGCACCGGCGTCCTCGTCGGCCGCGGCCCGGGAGAGCCGGGGGAGCACCGCGCTCATGATCGAGACGGTGATCACGGCCTGCGGGAGCTGCCAGATCAGCAGCGCGTTGGAGAACGCGGCCAGGCCGACGCCGCCGTGTCCGGCCGCCGCCGCGGCGGCGCCCGCCTTGGTGGACAGCTGGGTGATCACCAGGTAGCCGGCCTGGTTGGCGAGGACGAAGAAGAACGTCCACTTGGCCAGCCGGGCGGCCTTGCCCAGGCCGTGGCCGCGCCAGTCGAAGCGCGGCCGGTAGCGGAAGCCGGCGGCCCGCAGGTACGGGATCATCGACAGCGACTGGACCGCGAGGCCGACCAGGGTGCCGAGGCCGAGCAGCCGCACGCCCTCGGGGGAGATGGTGTCGGGGGCGACGTGGGTGGTGCCGAACCCGCCGTAGACCCAGATGTAGGCGGAGAAGGTGAAGATCACCACGATGTTGTTGAGGACCGGGGTCCACATCATCGCGCCGAACCGGCCGCGGGCGTTGAGGATCTGGCCCATCACCACGTGGATGCCCATGAAGAAGATCGTGGGCAGGCAGTAGCGGGCCATCGCCACCGTGGTGTCGGCGAGTTCGGGGGTGGCCATCATCGGATGGGCGATCAGCTGCACCAGCACCGGTGCCCCGAGCACCGCCAGGAAGACCACGCCGCCGAGCCCGATGATCACCAGGGTGAGCAGCCGGCTGGCGTAGGCGGTGCCGCCGTCCTCGTCGTTCTTCATGCTGCGCACCAGCTGCGGCACGAAGACCGCGTTCAGCGCGCCGCCGCCGATCAGGATGTACAGCAGGGTGGGCAGGGTGTTCGCCGCGTTGTAGGAGTCACCCATGACGGCGACGCCGATGGCGGTGGTGATCACCATGGTCCGGACGAAACCGGTGCCGCGGGAGACCAGCGTGCCGGCCGCCATCAGCGCGCTGGAGTTCAGCACGCTGGCGACCTTGCCGCCTCCGCCGGCCGGCTTGGCGGGTTCGGCGGCGGGCGCGGGCGCCTGCTCGGCCGACCGCTCCCCGGCGGCGGGGTCCGCCATCGGCCGGCCCGTCGGCGGCACCGCGACGGCGGCCACCTGCATGGTGGCCTCCGCCTCGGAGAGCGGCGGGTCGAACTCGATCGGCGGCACGAAGTGCTGCTGCCCGGCCGGGGCGCCGCCGTGCTGCGGGTGCCCGGGGTGGCCGGCCATCGGCGGGTACGGCGCCGGGGCCATCGGCTGGCCCATCGGGTGGCCGGGCTGCGGGGCCATCGGCTGGCCCATCGGCTGGCCGGGCTGGGGGACCGGCGGCTGGGCCGCGGCCTGCGTCGGGCGGCCGCCGAACAGGGCGTCCACCCCGACGTACTCGGTGGTCTCGGTGTCCCAGGCGGAGTGCGCCGGGCCGGGCTCCCACTGCGGCCGGGGCTGCTCGGCGCCGCCCCAGTGGCCGCCGGCGGCCGGGACCGGCTCCTGCGGCCAGGCGGCCTGCGGCGGGGTGTCCCAGCCGGGCTGCATCGGCGGCACCGGCGACGAGAAGTGCTCCTGTGCCTGGTACGGGCCCGGCGGCACCGGCGTCGGGTAGCCACCGGCCTGCGGCGGCAGCTGCGGCGGCACGTCGTACGCGGCGGCCGGCGGCTGCGGTGCGGCGGGCCGGTCGGCCCGCAGCCCGTACGGGTCCTGGCCGTCCCGGGGGTGCCCGTACGCGTCCGCCGCGTACGGGTCCTGGGCGTAGGTGTCGGCCACGTACCAGTCGCCGGACGGCGACTCGGCGCCCGGCCGGCTCTCACCGCGGCCCGGCGGCCGCTCCTCGCTGCGCCCGGTCATGTCACCTCTTCGCTGTCGTGGGGGGAGACCGGCCCGGGGGTGCGGGGGGTCGGCGGTATCAAGGACCAACCTTCTCATCACCGGCGGTCCGATCCCGGCCATCCGGGCTGCTGTCGCGCGGTGTCTGCGCGGGACCGTCACCAGGGCCGTCGGCCGTCCCGCCGGTCCCGGCGGGTGCCCGGACCCCGGCGGGATCCTCCGGGGAATCCGCCGCCGGGCCCCCGGTCGGGGGCTGGTCCGGGTCCGCCGGAGCGGGCTCCGCCGCCGCGGCGCCGCCTGCCGCCGGGGCGTCCCCGATCGGCTGGTCGCCGTCCTCGTGCGGCTGTCCGCCGCGCCGCCTGCGCTGGCGCACGAAGCGCAGCGCGGCCAGCAGCAGCAGGACGCCGGCGCCGGCGAAGACGTACAGCACGCCGTTGGTGACCGAGGTGACGTTCACCAGGAACCGCTGCGGCTCGCCGTACGGCCTGGAGTCGGGACCGGTGGTCCACAGCTGGGCGGTCATCGCGACCGGCCCGTTGTTGCGCGCCTCGGCGTTGAACCGGAGGGTCACGCTCTGCGAGGCGGGGAGGACCAGCTCCGCCTCCTTGCCCACCCGCAGCCGGTTCGGCTGGGCCGAGGTGAGCACCAGTTTCAGGTTGGTGACCGGCTGGGTCAGGTCGTTGCGGACGCTGACCTGGAGCACGCCGGTGTTGCCGGCCAGGGTGACCACGTTCTTGTGCGGCACCTGGACGGCGTTGGTCAGCTCGTTCAGGTACCCCTTGACGCCGGCGCGGTAGGTGCTCCCGGCGGCCGGCTCGCCGCGCCACTCGGTGGACAGCGAGCGGACCATCGCGGCGCTGAACGGGCCGCGCACCCGCTGCGGCAGGGTGAGCACCCGCATCAGGGTGTCCAGGTCGTTCTGGATCCCGTCGGTGCCGCTCAGGTCGTCCGCCGGCAGCTCCGAGGAGCGGGCCTGCGGCGGGTAGTCGGTGGGCGCCGGGACGCCGGTGTTGGCCTTCGGGTCGGGGGCGGACTGGGCCACCGTGTCCAGCTTGACCGAGGAGATCCACTTGCCGTCGGCCGTCTGGAGGGCGTTCGCCAGCGTCTTGGCGGCGGCGGCGCTCAGCTCGCGCGGCGGCATGACCAGCAGTCCGCGCTGGTTCTGCGGCTGCTCGTGGGTGATCGCGAAGGTCTCGGCGAGGAAGCGCTGGGTCGTCTCGGTCTGCGCCTGCTGGCCGCTCAGGTCCCGGTCGAAGAGCGCGGAGACGGTCGGGTCGGCCACCACGGCGTTCTGCCCGTTGCCGATCTGGCGGACCGCGGTCGGGGTGTAGTTGAGCGCGTCGGGCTCCGGCATGCTCTCGCCGTTGACCAGGACCAGGCCGCTGCCCGCCTGCTGGGCGAGGGCGGCGATCTGCTGGTCGAGGTAGCCCCGGTACGGCCAGGCGACGTCGGAGCGGGTGTCCACGGCGAGCCGGCCCTCGACGGTCAGCCGGCCGGCGGTGGCCGCCTTGCTCAGCGCGGTGGTCATCCCGGTGAGGTCGGAGCCGTTGTGCGCGATCGAGGCGAGGTCCGGGTCGGCGTACGGCAGCGCGACCACCTGGGCGCCCTGCTTGGCGACGGCGGTGCGCAGCTTGTCCAGCCAGGCGGTGGCGGCGGCGCCGCCGGTGCCCGGGACGGTGTTGTCGTCCTTGGCCGACTTGCCGGACGCCTCGGTGCCCGGCTTCTGCACCTTGTACGGCCTGGTCATCGCGAGCGCGGTGTCCAGCAGGTCCGGGTCGATCACCCAGGTCAGCCCGTTGAGCTTGGCACCGGTGTCGACCAGCTCGTACAGCCGGCCGCCGGGGGCGAACTCGGTGGCCAGGCTGTCGTCGCGCAGCACCGAGATGGTCTGGTCGTCGGCGGCGGCGGTCTGGGCGGCCATCACCGGCCCGTGGACCAGGGGCCAGATCGTGGCGACCTTCGTCTGCTGGGCCCCGTTGTCGCCCGCGTTGTACGGCAGGAAGGTCCGGGCGATGCCCAGGGCGCGGTCGCGGGAGTTGTCGGCGGTGCTGCCCCAGGCGTCCACCGCGAGTTCGTACGCTCCGCTCGCGGTGAAGCCGAAGTCCCCGACCGCGACGCTCAGGGTGTACGACTGGCTCTGCCCCGGGTTCAGCTCCGGCAGGGCGTACTGGGGGCTGTCCAGCTCGATGCCGTCGCGGTCGCTCGGCGTGGAGCGGCCGGCCACGCCGGCCAGGTCGCTGCGCCGGTCCAGCGGCTTGTTGGAGACCGGTTTGCGGACGGCCGCGTGGGCGCCCTTGATCGCGGACTTGCCCGCGTTGGTGACGTGCCCGGTGATCGTCACGGTGCCGTTCGGGGCGGCCACCTGCGGGCTCAGGGCGTCGATGGTCATCACCACCGGGTACTCGGCCGTGACGGTGGCGTCGGCGGCCGGCCGGACGTTGCCGCCGGCGGGCAGTGCGCCGGCCGGGGCCGCCGTGAAGAGGGTCAGGGCGGCCGCGCAGGCGGCGGCCAGGCGCTGGCCCGCTCGGCGGGCACGGCGGGCCGGATGACGCCCGTCGGAGGGGCGCTCGGCCCGTCCAGGCTGGTGCGCCTCCAGGCCCGAGTGCCGGTCCGGCTCACTCACTCGCTTCGCCCTCGCCGTTCTCGATCGTTCGATGCTGATGCCGTCCGTCCGGCGCGGTCCGCCCGACGGTCTTCGTGTGACTCTGGTGGAACCCTTCGCCCGACGCCGTCGCCGCACGGCCGCCGCGGGAGTTCCGCGGGGGGTGGCGACACGCGACACCGCATCCCCTGGCCGGTGTCCGAGATTCGTCCACCGGCATGGTAACGATGCGGCCTGCGGTGCGGTGTTGCGGGCTGTGGGGTGAGACGCCCAAAACGCGCGGGCGGTTGACCTGTCGGGGCACGTACCCTTGTGAGCCGTGTCCACTGCCAATGAGCCCACCGCGCGCACCGACCGTTCCAGCACCGCCGTCCAGGTCGTCCCAGGCCTGAGCGAGGCCCAGACCCTCGGCCTCCAAGAGCTGCTGCGGGTGTCGCCGGTCGCCGACGAGATCGCCCGCCGGTTCCAGGCGGCCGGTCACCGGCTGGCGCTGGTCGGCGGGTCCGTCCGGGACGCGCTGCTCGGCCGGCTCGGCAACGACCTGGACTTCACCACCGACGCCCGCCCGCAGCAGGTGCTCAAGCTGGTCAAGGGCTGGGCGGACGCGGTTTGGGACGTCGGCATCGCCTTCGGCACGGTCGGCGCCCGCAAGGACACCCCCGAGGGCTCCTTCCTGATCGAGATCACCACCTACCGCTCCGAGGCGTACGACCGCACCTCGCGCAAGCCCGAGGTCAGCTACGGCGACACCATCGAGGAGGACCTGGTCCGCCGGGACTTCACGGTCAACGCGATGGCCGTCGACCTGCCCGGCCGCGGCTTCGTCGACCCGCACCACGGCCTGGAGGACCTGGAGGCCCGGGTGCTGCGCACCCCCGCCACCCCCGAGGAGTCCTTCTCCGACGACCCGCTGCGGATGATGCGGGCCGCCCGCTTCGCCGCCCAGCTGGACTTCGACCCGGCGCCCGAGGTGGTCGCCGCGATGACCGCGATGGCCGAGCGGATCACCATCGTCTCCGCCGAGCGGATCCAGGCCGAGCTGAACAAGCTGCTGCTGGCCGAGCACCCGGTGAAGGGCCTGCGGCTGCTGGTCGACACCGGGCTGGCCGGGTACGTGCTGCCCGAGCTGCCCGCGCTGCGGCTGGAGCGGGACGAGCACCACCGGCACAAGGACGTCTACGAGCACTCGCTGACCGTCCTGGAGCAGGCCATCGGCCTGGAGCAGGACGGCCCGGACCTCACCCTGCGGCTGGCCTCGCTGCTGCACGACATCGGCAAGCCGCGCACCCGCCGCTTCGAGTCGGACGGCCGGGTCTCCTTCCACCACCACGAGGTGGTGGGCGCCAAGATGACCCGCAAGCGGATGCGCGAGCTCAAGTACTCCAAGGAGCTCACCGAGGACGTCTCGCGCCTGGTCGAGCTGCACCTGCGCTTCCACGGCTACGGCGGCGGCGAGTGGACCGACTCCGCGGTGCGCCGCTACATCACCGACGCCGGGCCGCTGCTGGAGCGGCTGCACAAGCTGACCCGCTCCGACTGCACCACCCGCAACAAGAAGAAGGCGGCCACGCTCTCCCGCACCTACGACGGCCTGGAGACGCGGATCTCCGAGCTGAGGGCGCAGGAGGAACTGGACGCCGTCCGCCCGGCGCTGGACGGCAACCAGATCATGGAGCTGCTCGGCCTCGGGCCCGGCCCGCAGGTCGGCAAGGCGTACAAGCACATGCTCGAACTGCGGCTGGAGCACGGCCCGATGGAGCACGACGAGGCGGTCGGGGCGCTGCGGGCCTGGTGGGCCGAGCAGCAGGGCTGAGGAACGCCGACGGGGGTGGCCCGAGCCCGGGCCACCCCCGTTTCCGCACGGTGGCTCAGCTGTTGACCGCCCGCAGGCACAGGACGTAGTCCAGGGACGGAAGCAGGGGGTGCTTCACCCAGTACGTGCTGTTCGCCTTCGGCTGCTTCTTGCAGGACTCCTTGTCGGAGGTGCCGGTGTACTTGTAGACCACCTTGTACTCGGCCTTGGCGTCCGTGCAGGGCAGCACGGCCATCTTCGGGTCGGTGTCGCTCCCGTCGTTGTGCAGGCAGTCCCCGACCTTGGCGGCGTCGGCCGGGTCGTCGGCCGGCGGGGTGTAGGACGGCAGGGTGAAGGTCGGGGTGGGCAGCGGCGCCGGGGTGTAGGGCGGCAGGGTGAAGGTGGGGCTGGGCGACGGCGGGACGGTGGACTGGCTCGGGCCCGGCAGGGGGCCGGCGACCGGGTCGTCGTCCTTCGTGGGGCCGAGCGCCCCGGTGGCCGCCAGCACCACGACGAGCACCAGCGAGACCGGCGCCAGCAGCATCGCGATGTGCGGGCGCCTGGCCAGCGGGGCGCCCGGGTTCAGCTGGGGGCCGTGACTGCCCGGCGCCGGCGGCGGCAGCTGCTTGAACTTGTTGTGCGGGCCGAGGTTCAGCAGCAGCGTGATCGGGGTCAGCAGCCAGGAGACGGGGCTCCACCAGCCCTGGACCAGGGTCCTGGCGGACATGTCGCGCACCGTCGCCGTTCCGCAGGTGCGGCAGAACGGGCCGGTCATCCGGAGCATCCGGTAGAGGACGATCATGCCCTGGTGGCCGCGGACGGTGGCGTCGACCGCCGGGTAGCCGCCGCAGAACCGGCAGGTGGTCCCGTCCATCGGGGGCGGCGGGTACCCGTAGCCGTAGCCGTCCGGCGGCGGCTGGACGCCGTACGGCTGCTGGGGCGGCGGGGCGGTCGGGTAGCCGTACCCGGGTGGCGGCGGGGCGGTCGGGTAGCCGTACCCGGGCGGTGGCGGGGCGGCCGGGTGGCCGTACCCCGGGGGCGGCCCGGGCGGCGGCGGGGGGCTCGGGTAGCCGTACCCCGGGGGCGGCGGGGGCGGTGCGCCGTAGGAGCCGCCGGAGGCGTACGGGTTGCCGTCGCCCGGAGGCGGGCCGTACGGCATCTGGGGAGGAGGCGGAACGGACAAGTGGTCCCCCGGGGAAGGAGTGGTGGAACGGGTCAGAACTGCTTCACCGGCGGGACGCCGGTGGTGGCGGGCGTCAGCGGGCCCAGGCAGAGCACGTACCGCTTGGTGTTCCAGCGGCGGCCGCTCTTGCCCGAGACCGTGCTCGTGGTCTGCGGCGTCCGGTCGCAGCGGCTCCGGTCGGTGGTGCCCTCGAACTTCGCCAGCACCCGGTAATTCGCTTGGGAATCGGTGCACTTGACGATCTCGACGTCACGGGTGCCGGTCGCCCGTACGCAGTCGCCGGGCTTGGCGCTGCTGACGCTCGGTCCGGTGACGAAGTAGCCCACCGCCAGCGCCAGGCAGCCGCCGACCACCCCGACGATCCGCAGTTTGGACCGGATGCCGCGCTTGGCGGGCGGCGCGGGCGGCATCACCGGGGCGGGCTGCGGGGGGCCGTACGGCCCCGGGGGCGGCTGCTGCCCGTACGGTCCGGGGACCGGCTGTCCGTACGGCTGTTGCCCGTAAGCGGGTGGCGGCGGGCCGTAGGACGGCTGCTGTCCGTAGCCGGGTTGCTGTCCGGGGGCGGGCGGCGGGCCGTAGCCGGGCGGGGCCTGCGGCGCGGGCTGTCCGTAGCCGGGCGGCGGTCCGTAGGGCGAGGGCGGTGGGGGCGGTCCGTAGGGCGAGGCCGGTGGGGGCGGTCCGTACGGATTCGGCGGTGTGCTCATCAGTTCGTCCCCCGATACCAAGTTCTGTCGACGCGACAGGCCTGAGTACCTTAGCGAGTCGGACGGACGCCGCCGGTTCCGAGCCCCGGGCCCCGCTGTCCGGGCCTGGTCACTCGGGGAGCGGGCTGCGGCGGGCCGCGCGCAGGTAGAGGACCGCGGTCAGGGCGTACACCCCGGCGACCCCGAGCAGCACCGGGAGCGAGCGGCCGGACAGCGGCAGCACCAGCGCGGTGACCAGGGCGGCGGCCACGAAGGCGACGTTGAACAGCACGTCGTAGATGGCGAAGACCCGGCCGCGGTACTCGTCCTCGACGGACTCCTGCACCACGGTGTCGGCGCAGATCTTGGTGCCCTGGGTGACGACCCCGAGCAGCAGGGCGGCGATCAGGCAGGGCACCAGGGCGAAGCCCAGGCCCAGCGCGGGGACGAAGACCACCGGGGCGATCAGACAGGCCGTCATCCATCCGGCCAGGCCGAGCTTCCGGGTGCACCAGGGGCTGACCACCGCGGCGACGAAGAACCCGGCGGCGGACAGGCCGACCGCCTGGCCGAGGGTGACCAGCCCGGCCGCGCTGTCGGCGGGGTCGTTGAAGGTGTACCGGGCGAGCATCACCACGACCACGATGAGCACGCCGTAGCAGAACCGGGCCGCGGTGACGGCGGCCAGCGCGTGGACGGCCGGCCGGCAGTCCCGGACCAGGTGGCGCACCGCGGCACCGAGTCCGACGGCGGCGCCGACCAGCGCCTGGCCGATTCCGGGGCGGTCCGGGTGCTGCTCAGGGCCGAGCAGGTCGCGGTCCATCCGCCGGGCGGCCAGCGCGGCCGAGAGGTAGAGCAGCGCGGCCACCGTGACCAGCGCGGCGTCCGCCCTCGGGCCGGGGGCCATCAGCTGGTGCAGCAGGAAGCCGATGCCCCCGCCGGTGGCGGCGGCGACCGTTCCGAGGGTGGGGGAGAGGGCGTTGGCGGTGACCAGCTCGTCCTGCCGCACCACCCGGGGCAGGGCCGCGGACAGGCCGGCCAGGATGAACCGGTTGAGCGCGGTGACCAGCAGCGCCGAGGCGAAGAACAGCCAGGTCGGTGCCTCGGCCAGGAGCAGCGCGCCGGTGCCCAGGCCCAGACCGAAGCGGGCCAGGTTCCCGACGTAGAGCACCTGGCGGCGGCGCCAGCGGTCGAGCAGCACGCCGGCGAACGGGCCGATCACCGAGAACGGCAGCAGCATCACGGCCAGCACCGAGGCGATGTCGGCCGGGGAGGACTGCTTCTCGGGGGAGAAGACCACGTAGGCGGCGAGCGAGACCTGGAAGACGCCGTCCGAGAGCTGGGAGAGCACCCGGGCGGTCAGCAGCCGCCGGAAGTCACGGCCCTTCATCAGGTGACGGAGCGTGGCGCGGGGCGCGGACTGGTGGGTGCTGCCGTTCTCGGTGATCGCCACCTGCCCAGGGTGCCATGGAACCGGTCGCCGTTTCACGTGAAACATTGGCCTCGAAAACGTGAAGGGCCCACGATCGGGAGACCGTGGGCCCTTCCTACCGGCTACGCGCGGTCAGCGGTTCAGCGCTCGACCTCGCCGCGGATGAACTTCTCGACGTTCTCCTTGGCCTCGTCGTCGAAGTACTGGACCGGCGGGGACTTCATGAAGTACGAGGAGGCCGAGAGGATCGGGCCGCCGATGCCGCGGTCCTTGGCGATCTTCGCGGCGCGGACGGCGTCGATGATGACACCGGCGGAGTTCGGGGAGTCCCAGACCTCCAGCTTGTACTCCAGGTTCAGCGGGACGTCGCCGAACGCGCGACCCTCCAGGCGGACGTAGGCCCACTTGCGGTCGTCCAGCCAGGCCACGTAGTCCGAGGGACCGATGTGGACGTTCTTGGCGCCCAGCTCGCGGTCGCGGATCTGCGAGGTGACGGCCTGGGTCTTGGAGATCTTCTTGGACTCCAGGCGCTCGCGCTCGAGCATGTTCTTGAAGTCCATGTTGCCGCCGACGTTCAGCTGCATGGTGCGCTCGAGGATGACACCGCGGTCCTCGAACAGCTTGGCCATCACGCGGTGCGTGATGGTCGCGCCGACCTGGGACTTGATGTCGTCACCGACGATCGGCACGCCGGCCTCGGTGAACTTGTCCGCCCACTCCTTGGTGCCCGCGATGAACACCGGCAGGGCGTTCACGAAGGCGACCTTGGCGTCGATGGCGCACTGGGCGTAGAACTTGGCCGCGGCCTCGGAACCGACGGGCAGGTAGCAGACCAGGACGTCGACCTGCTGGTCCTTGAGGACCTGGACGACGTCGACCGGGGCCTCGTCGGACTCCTCGATGGTCTCCAGGTAGTACTTGCCCAGGCCGTCGAGGGTGTGGCCGCGCTGGACGGTCACGCCGGTCGGCGGCACGTCGCAGATCTTGATGGTGTTGTTCTCGCTGTTGCCGATGGCGTCGGCCAGGTCGAAGCCGACCTTCTTGGCGTCGACGTCGAAGGCGGCGACGAACTCCACGTCACGGACGTGGTAGTCACCGAACTGGACGTGCATCAGGCCGGGGACCTTGCCGGCCGGGTCGGCGTCCTTGTAGTACTCGACACCCTGCACCAGCGACGCGGCGCAGTTGCCCACGCCCACGATGGCTACGCGAACCGAACCCATTCCGGTTGCTCCCTGTGATCTCATGAGGACCGCCGGGATCGGCGGAACTCGTCCTGCTTCTTCGATGACTGCATGTACGGGCGCGAGGCGCCCAATCCTGCCGCGCGGCACAGGGCTGGCGCGGTGTCAGCGCTCCTGGTCGGAGCGTCCCGGGCGGTCGTTCGGCGGCCCGGACGGGTCCGGGGACCCGGTCTGCCGGCCACGGCCGTCCGAAGTCTTGAGGGGTCCGGCGGAGTTGCCGCCGGTGTCGGGGCCGGTGCGGCCGGTGCGGTTGGACCGCTCGGTCTCGATCAGCTCGTTGAGCCAGCGGACCTCGCGCTCCACCGACTCCAGTCCGTGCCGCTGGAGTTCGACGGTGTAGTCGTCGAACCGTTCGCGGGCGCGGGCCAGTGAGTTGCGCATCCGCTCCAGCCGCTCCTCCAGCCGGCTGCGCCGTCCCTCCAGGACGCGCATCCGCACGGCCCGGTCGGTCTGACCGAAGAACGCGAAGTGCACGCCGAAGTGCTCGTCCTCCCAGGCGTCCGGGCCGGAGTCGGCGAGCAGCTCCTCGAAGCGCTGCTTCCCCTCGGCGGAGAGCCGGTAGACGATCTTGGACCGCTTGCCGTTGAGCGCGGTGGCCGGGACGTACTCGACCTCGGGGTTGTCCTCGACCAGGAAGCCCTGGGCGACGAGGCTCTTCAGACAGGGGTAGAGCGTCCCGTAGGAGAGCGCCCGGAAGGTTCCGAGCAGGATGTTCAGCCGTTTGCGCAGCTCGTAGCCGTGCATCGGGGCGTCGTGGAGCAGGCCGAGGACGGCGAACTCCAGCACTCCTGAGCGTCTGCCCATCGCCGTCGCCCTCCTTCCCCTCGCCTGGCGTCCGGCCGCCGCGTCCGGCGGTATTCCGACTCGATGTATCGGCTCGATATATCGAGAACAGTAAACCCGGCCCCCGCAACCGGCAAGAGGGGCGCGCGTGAATGTGATCACAAGCCGACGCGCGGGCGGAGTTGGCAACGGGCGTGTAATGATCTGTCGCTGTTTTGTGGGCATTGGGGACTGATGTCCGATTAGTTGTATATCCGTGCTGCGTACGCTGTCGCGTGTGCACGAGGACCACCTCCGGGATCAGGTCGGTTTTGCGGGCATCGGACGTGAACCCTGCCTTCAGGTTGGAAACGCCTGGCGAGGAGTGGCTGGAAGATGAGCGAGCGACGGCGAAGGACGCCCGACCCGGGCGGTGACGGGCAGCAGCCCCCGGGAGGCGGCGGCCGTCGGGGGGAGGGGCCGGGGCCCGACGAGCTGGGCTCGGACGGCATCGGCCGCAGGAAACCCCAGGGGGTTCGGGAGACCGCGCAGCAACCCCGGATGACCCGCGCGGAGATGCGCAAGGCCTCCCAGAAGAAGGGAAAGGGCGGCAACGCCCGGCGCGGTGCGGCCACGGCCTCCGCCGCGGCGGCCGCCGGCCCCGGCAAGAAGCGGTTCATCGACTACCCGCGGTTCGGCAAGACCGGCGTCCGGCGCTGGCTGCCGTCCTGGAAGCAGTGGATGAGCGGCGTCCTGCTGGTCTTCGGCTGCTTCGTCGGCCTGGTGTTCTACCTGTACCAGACCACCAAGGTCCCGGAGCTGAACGACCTGGTGCAGAACCAGAACACCATCTACTACTGGGCCGACAGCAGTGAGATGACCCGCAAGGGCCAGACCAACCGTCAGATCGTCGAGCTCCAGGACATCAGTCCCAACCTCCAGAACGCCGTCATCGCCGCGGAGAACAAGAGCTTCAAGACCGACAGCGGCGTCGACCCCAAGGGCATGCTCCGCGCCGTCTGGAACATGGCGAAGGGAGGTGAGACCCAGGGCGCCTCGACGATCACCCAGCAGTACGTGAAGAACGCCTACCTGAGCCAGGAGCAGACCCTCAGCCGCAAGGTGAAGGAGTTCTTCATCACGCTGAAGATCAACCAGGACAAGGACAAGAACGAGATCCTCAAGGGCTACCTGAACACCAGCTGGTTCGGCCGCGGTGCGAACGGTGCCCAGGCGGCCGCCCAGGCGTACTACGGGGTGGACGCCAAGGACCTGAACGTCTGCCAGAGCGCCATGCTGGCCGGCCTGCTCAAGGGCGCGACGTACTACGACCCCACCAACCCGGAGAACAAGGAACGGGCCCAGGGCCGGTGGAACTGGATCCTCGACCAGATGGTGGACACCAAGGCGATCACCCCGGACGAGCGCGCCAAGTGCAACGCGTTCCCGGACCCGATCCCGCAGAAGGCCAGCTCCAACATGAACGGTGAGGTCAGCTACCTGGTCGACACCGCCAACAAGTACGTGACGGCCACCGACAAGACGATCACCCAGCAGATGATCGACCGAGGTGGCCTGAAGATCTACACGACCTTCGAGAAGGACAAGGTCGACGCCCTGAAGAAGGCCGTCGACGACGTCAAGGCGGAGAACCTCGACCCGCAGAAGCGTCCGGACAACGACACCAACATCCAGTTCGGCTCCGCCAGCATCCGCCCCGGCGACGGCGCGATCGTCGCCCTCTACGGCGGCGACGGCGTGGAGAACGGGCACTTCGGCAACAACGCCGACGCCACCGGTGTCCAGGTCGGCTCGACCTTCAAGCCCTTCGTGCTGGCCAGCGCCATGCAGGTCGGCGTGCAGACCGCGAAGGACGACAAGGGCAAGCCGAAGCGGATCAACGCGGACAGCCGCTACCTCGCCGACGACCTGTCCGAGATCCGCAAACCGGACGGCTCGCTGGTGATCGGCGACGACGGCAAGCCCTACCACCAGAAGAACGAGGACCCCGGCAAGCGCGGCTACGTCTCGCTGCGGCAGGCCATGCAGTACTCGTACAACGTGCCCTTCGTCCAGCTCAACCAGGACGTCGGCGGCCAGAACGTCGCCGACATCACGGTGCAGATGGGCATCCGCAAGGACAGCCTCGCCGATCCGAAGACCGCGACCTTCCCGCTCGGCACCTCCACCATCAGCCCGATCCGGATGGCCACCGCCTACGGCACCCTGGCGGCCAGCGGCAAGGAGGCCGAGCCGTACTCGGTCACCAAGGTCGAGGTGAACGGGGTGGAGCGCACCGGCTTCGGCAAGAAGGACCTCAAGGTCGCGCTGGAGCCCGCCGTCGCCGACAACGTCACCGACGTGCTGGTGAACGTGGCGGCGAACGGCACCGGCAAGAAGACCAAGGACCTGGGCCGCCCGGTGGCGGGCAAGACCGGTACCACCGACGAGAACAAGTCGGCCTGGTGGGTCGGCTACACCCCGCAGCTGGTCACCAGCGTCGCGATGTGGCGCGAGGACCCGAGCAAGCACGAGCGGCAGTCGCTCAAGGGCACCGGCGGCAAGACGTCCATCCACGGTGGTGACATCCCGACCGACGTCTTCACCCGGTACATGAGGACGGCGCTGGCCAACGAGAAGAAGATGGACTTCCCGAACCCGCAGCCGGTCGGCACCGAGGTGGACTCCTCCGGTGCGCCGTCGACGGCCACCGCGTCGGCGGGTCCGACCGCGAGCGACACCCCGTCGGCCCCGCCGCAGAGCCAGTCGCAGGAGCCGCAGCCGCAGCAGCCGCAGCCGACCCAGACCTGCGTGCCGGGCGTGGACTGCCCCGGCGACCAGCCGAGCCACACGTCCACCAAGGGCCCGCGCCCGACCAACAGCTGTCTGCCGGTGATCGGCTGCCAGACGCCGCCGCCGACCCCGACGGACACCACGCCGCCCGGTGGCGGCAACAGCGGTGGCAACGGCGGCGGCCACTCGGGTGGCGGCGGTGGCAAGCCGACGCCGAGCAACACCACCGGCGGAGGCCTGCAGGGCCTGCCGGCCGGGCAGTAGCCCGGCGGAACCCGGAACGGCGGTGGCGGTCC
>NZ_JBHUAF010000121.1:0-21034 GCF_042789895.1 Kitasatospora sp. NPDC056783 | reverse complement strand
GCCCGGGCCCGGCCTCGGCGGACCCGGGCAGTCGCGGCGGCCGCGGGACCTCGCCGCTCAGCCCGCCGGCGCCACCAGCGCCGCCACCGCGCCCGGCGTCCAGTGCCCGGCCGCGCCCGGGCGGGTGGCGAGGTAGCCGGCCGTGCGCCAGGGCCCCCAGCCGTGGGACTCGGCCAGGCCCGCGGCCAGATGGCGCAGGTAGGGGGCCGAGGGGGCGGCGAGTTCGGCGCCGGCCACGCCCCAGGGGGCGGTGAAGGTCAGCAGTGGGTGGCCGTCCCGCTCGCCGACGCGCAGCAGGGTCTCGTAGCGGCCCGGGCCCAGTTCGGCGCGCCCGTCGGCGAGCACCCGGGTGAGGTCGAGGTCGGCGCCGGGGGAGCGGAGTATCTCCTGGGCGGCGATGTCACTGAACTGACCGAGCGTCAGAAGATAGGCGCGGCACGGGACTTCACCGGATGCGGCCGGGTCGTAGAAGGCCGAGCCGCCGCCCCAGGCCGGCGAGCGTCCGGCGAAGTAGACCGTGCCCGGCAGCACGGCGGCCACCGTGCGCCGCGGCGGGCGCCGGTCGCGGCAGCCCGGGTACGCGCGCGCCGCGCCCGCCGGGCGCCCGCCGCGCAGGTAGCGGGCGAGGCGGGCGGCGTGCAGGTTCGACCCGTACGCCACGTACCAGACGAGCGCGCCCCCGCCGCGCGGGCCGCCGCTGTCAGCGAAATCACAGCCCATGGCATCCTTGCCCAGCCTGCTCACAGGAAGGGCCGCCGGGCCCGGTGCGAAAGACTCCCACACGAAGATGGGAAAACCGTGAACAGGCTGATGACCCGACCGAAATCCCCTGATCCGGCAGCCGCCGACTCAGTACCCGTCCCGTTCCGGACGCCATGGTGTCCCTCGCTCTTCCCCGGCCCGTTGTGCCGCTCCGGCATTCGGCGATTACTCTTCACCAGCGCAAACGATCGAAAACCAGCGAAATGTCATTCGATTCGTACCGTTGTCGCCCTTTGCGGCATCGGCGACGGCATCAGTGATGAGAATTTCCTTTGATCGCACCCTCACTGCATCCAGCGGACTCCCAGCGGAGTCATGGTGAGTGGGCGCTCCCTCAGCCGGTGACGACCCCGTCACCCGGCGCGCACCCGTACGCGCCCCCAGGACACCCCGGAGCCAAGGAACCCATCCATGGACGCACGCCACGAAACGGCCGGCCCAGGCACGCTGCACCGCCCCCAGCCGGGCCCCGCGGCCGGCTGGCCGGTGGCCCAGCCGGCCCACCCGCGCAGCCTGCTCGACATCATCGCCGCCACCGCCGACGCGCACCCCCACGCGCCCGCGCTCGACACCGGCGACACCGTCCTCGACTACCGCGCCCTGCTCCACGAGGTCGACACCCTCGCCGGACAGCTGGCCGGCCACGGCATCGGCCGCGGCGACCGGGTCGGAGTGCGCATCCCCTCCGGCACCGCCGACCTCTACGTCGCCATCCTCGCCGTCCTGCGCTGCGGCGCCGCCTACGTCCCCGTCGACGCCGACGACCCCGACGAACGCGCCGAGATGATCTGGCAGGACGCCGCCGTCTGCGCCGTCCTCGGCGCCGGCCGCGCCCTGCACACCTCGCACACCGTCCACCCCTGCGGCTCCCCGGCCTGGCCCACCCCGGCCGACGACGCCTGGATCATCTTCACCTCCGGCACCACCGGCCGCCCCAAGGGCGTCGCCGTCACCCACCGCTCCGCCGCCGCCTTCGTCGACGCCGAAGCCCGCATCTTCCTCACCCACCGCCCGCTCGGCCCCGGCGACCGCGTCCTGGCCGGCCTCTCCGTGGCCTTCGACGCCTCCTGCGAGGAGATGTGGCTCGCCTGGCGCCACGGCGCCTGCCTCGTCCCCGCCCCCCGCGCCCTCGTCAAGGCCGGCACCGACCTCGGCCCCTGGCTCGTCACCCGCCGCGTCACCGCCGTCTCCACCGTCCCCACCCTGCTCGCCCTGTGGCCACAGGAGTGCCTGGACGCCGTACGCCTGATCATCGTCGGCGGCGAGGCCTGCCCCGCCGAACTCGTCGAACGCCTCGCCACCGAGAGCCGCGAGTTCTGGAACACCTACGGCCCCACCGAGACCACCGTCGTCGCCACCGCCGCCCGCATGCTCCCCGGCCACCCCGTCCGCATCGGCACCCCCCTCGACGGCTGGGAGATCGCCGTCGTCGACCAGGCCGGCCACCCCGTCCCCTGGCACGCCAGCGGCGAACTGCTCATCACCGGCGTCGGCACCGCCCGCTACCTCGACCCCGCCAAGGACGCCGAGAAGTTCAGCGCCCACCCCGCCCTCACCTCACCCCGCGTCTACCGCAGCGGCGACCTGGTGCGCAACGACCCCGAAGGCCTCGTCTTCCTCGGCCGCGCCGACGACCAGGTCAAACTCGGCGGCCGCCGCATCGAACTCGGCGAGATCGACGCCGCCCTCCAGTCCCTGCCCGGCGTGCGCGCCGCCGCCGCGGCCGTCCGCAAGACCCCCGCCGGCGCCGACCTCCTCGTCGGCTACCTCGTCGCCCACCCCGGCACCACCCCCGACCTCACCGCCGCCCGCCGCCACCTGCTCGAACGCCTGCCCGCCCCCCTGGTCCCCGTCCTCGCCCTCGTCGACGACCTGCCCACCCGCACCTCCGGCAAGGTCGACCGGAACGCCCTGCCCTGGCCCCTGGCCACCACCGCGACCGCCGCCCCGACCCAGGCCCTCGACGGCACCGCCGGCTGGCTCGCCGGCCACTGGGAGAGCCTGCTCGGCACCACCCCCGCCGCCCACGACGACTTCTTCGCCCTCGGCGGCTCCAGCCTCACCGCCGCCCGCCTCGTCTCCGAACTGCGCACCCGCCACAACGGCGTCTCCGTCGCCGACCTGTACGCCCACCCCGTCCTCACCGACCTCGCCGCCCACCTCGACAGCACCGGCCCCGCCCCCGACACCCCCACCCCCGCCACCACCCCCCGCACCGTACGCCGCACCCCCCGCAGCGCCGGCCTGTGGCAGACCCTCCTGCTCCTCGGCATGTTCTCCCTCGCCGGACTGCGCTGGATCCTCGTCCTGATCGCCCTCGACAACCTCACCGGCAGCAACCTCAACTGGGCCCCCCACAGCTCCTGGTGGCCCGTCGGCGCCGGACTCCTCCTCCTCTACAGCGCCCCCGGCCGCACCCTGCTCGCCGCCGCCGGCGCCCGCCTGCTCACCGCCCGCATCCGACCCGGCAGCCACCCCCGCGGCGGCCACGTCCACCTGCGCCTGTGGGCCGCCGAACGCTACACCGCCATGTTCGGCACCGCCGCCCTCGCCGGCACCCCCTGGGCCCCCCGCTACGCCCGCGCCCTCGGCTGCCGCGTCGGCCCCGGCGTCCACCTCCACACCCTGCCCCCCGTCACCGGCCTCGCCCGCATCGGCGCCCACGCCTCCATCGAACCCGAAGCCGACCTCGCCGGCTGGTGGCTCGACGGCGACACCCTCCACCTCGGCCACCTCGACATCGGCGACGGCGCCCGCATCGGCCACCGCGCCACCCTGATGCCCGGCGCCCGCATCGGCGCCCGCGCCGAGATCGCCCCCGGCTCCTGCGTCACCGCCACCACCCCCGTCCCGCCCGGCGCCCACTGGACCGGCTCCCCGGCCCGCCCCGCCACCGAAGCCCCCGCCGACTGGCCCACCACCCCCGCCCCGGCCACCCGCGCCTGGAACCTCGCCTACGGCGCCGGCTTCGCCGTCTTCGGCCTCATCCCCATCCTCGCCGCCCTGCCCGCCCTCACCATCGTCTACCCGATGATCGACGCCGACACCACCCTGGCCGGCGCCCTCGTCCAACTCCTGCCCGCCACCGTCCCCCTGGCCGCCCTCACCATCGCCTGCTACGCCACCCTCATAGCGCTCCTCGTCCGCCTCCTCTCCCGCCCGCTGCGCCCCGGCTTCCACCCCGCCACCGGCCGCACCGCCTTCTGCGCCTGGGCCGTCAGCCGCCTCAGCGACACCGCCCGGCGCACCCTCTTCCCCTTCTACGCCAGCCTGTTCACCCCCGTGTGGCTGCGCCTGCTCGGCGCCCGGGTCGGACGGCGCGTCGAAGCCTCCACCGTGCTCGCCCTGCCCGGCCTGATGCGGGTCGACGACGGCGCCTTCCTCGCCGACGACACCCTCGTCGCCCCCTACGAACTGCGCGGCGGCTGGCTGCACCTGGGCCCCGCCCACGTCGGACGCCGCTCCTTCGTCGGCAACTCCGGCATCGTCGGCCCCGGCCGCCACCTGCCCGACAACTCCCTCGTCGGCGTCCTGTCCGACACCCCCGCCCACGCCCCCGAAGGCTCCTCCTGGCTCGGACGCCCCGCCTTCGCCCTGCCCCGCGTCGCCGACACCGCGGGCGAGGCCCGCACCTACGACCCGCCCCGGCGCCTGATGTGGGCGCGCGCCGGCGTCGAACTGTGCCGGCTGCTGCCGATCGTCCTCGCCGCCCTGCTCGGCGACCTCGTCCTCGCCACCCTCCAGGAACTGCGCGACGACTACGGGCTGAGCACCGCCCTCGGCGCCGCCGGCCTCGTCCTGATCGCCGCCGCCGTCACCGCCTGCGCCGTCACCACCGCCGCCAAGTGGCTGCTCGTCGGCCGCTTCCGGGTCGCCGAACACCCGCTCTGGTCCTCCTTCGTGTGGCGCAACGAGCTCTACGACACCTTCGTCGAGGAACTCGCCATGCCCTTCGGCGGCCACACCATCACCGGCACCCCCTACCACAACGCGTGGCTGCGCAGCCTCGGCGCCCGGATCGGACGCGGCGTGTGGTGCGAGACCCACTGGCTGCCCGAGACCGACCTGATCACCGTCGGCGCCGGCGCCAGCGTCAACCGCGGCACCGTCCTGCAGACCCACCTCTTCCACGACCGCGTCATGCGGCTGGGCCCCGTCCACCTCGCGGCCGGCTCCACCACCGGCCCGCACTCCATCGTCCTGCTCAACTCCTCGCTGGGGGCGGACACCACCGTCGGCCCCGCCTCCCTGGTCATGCGCGGCGAGAACGTCCCCGGCGCCACCCGCTGGCTCGGCAACCCCGTCGCCGCCTGGGACGCCGACCCCACCCCGCCCACCGGCCGCCGCCGCAGCCGCGGCCGGGCCACCGCCGGGGTGTGACGAGGGTCACCCGGCGGGGGCGATGAGTTCGCGGTGCGGTCACGGTCCTACTCCGTGACCGCGCCGCTTCGCTTCGCATCAAAGGAACCGCTCATGACCGCCGCCACCGCCGCTGCCGCCGTGAAGGGCCCCGCCTCCTACTTCCCGTCGATCGAGAAGAAGTACGGCCGCCCGATCGAGGAGTGGAAGGACCTCATCCGCACCTCGTCGCTGACCAGGCACATGGAACTCGTCGCCTGGCTCAAGGCCGACCACGGCCTCGGCCACGGCCACGCCAACGCCCTCGTCGCCCACACCCTCGCCGAGAGGGCCGTCTGAGCGGGGCCGTCGCCGCGATGACCGACGGCGCGCCCGGAGCGGCGGGGAAAGGCCGCGGGCCCGGACCGCGAACGGTCCGGGCCCTGCGGTTCGGGACGGCACAAGCGACGGGTGGTCAGTTCCCCTGTGCCGCATCCCGACCGGTTCAGCTGTCGACGCTGAAGGAGCCCGGATTCGAATTGAACCTCACCCAACTGCCGGCGGACACGCTGAAGAGCGGCCCGCCCGAACAGTCCACCGTCGAGTAGAAACGGACCTTGCTGTCCGTCTCGTTCCTCGCGCCCCACAACGGCCCGTACACATCCCTCGGTGTCCTGTGGCAGCCCGGGGCCGGATCGGTGTACGCCACGGCCGGGCCGTTGCCCTGCCCGTTGCCGTGCATCACGTTGTAGAACGTCAGAACGCCCGTAGCGGCATGGGCGGACGTGGGGACGGTTACGGCCAGCAGCCCCGCGGCGGTGAGAGTCCCGATCGTGGTGACGAGGCGTCGGCGTCGCATGGTGGAACCTCCCGTACGCCGGGCCGCCGGGCGCGGCCCGCGATCGTGACCAACGGTATTGCTACGTTGGCGAATCGTCACCGGCGTGAAGGGGTGAGGGCGGGGTGCGAGAGCTGGGTGCACCACCCGGCGACTCCACCTTCCGGGAGCCAGGGCATGATCGACCGGCGGGAGAGCGTGGCAGGCGTGGCGGTCGCCGGCTTGCTCGAGCTGCTCGCCCGGCGTTCCCAGCGCTGTGGCCGGGGTGGTCCACCGTGATCGGAAGGCGGCCCGCGGTTCGGGCTACTGTTCCATTGTGACCGGCATCGACGGAGCCCGCCTCGGGGCCGAAGCCGCCCGCCGCCTACGGCAGGCCGACTGCTGCACCATGGAACCCGGCCTCAGCGACGAGGAATTCGAGCGCATCGAGGCCGAGTACGGCATCCGGTTCTCCGACGACCACCGCGCCTTCCTGGCGGCAGGCCTGCCGGTCTTTTCGCCACCCGAAGAAGGCGCCACCTGGGACCAGCCCTGGCCCGACTGGCGCAACGGCGACCCCGAAGAACTCCGTTCCCATCTCGCCTGGCCGGCCGAGGGAGTGCTGCGGGCCGTCGAGCACGGTTACTGGCACACCTCGTGGGGCGCGCGCCCCGATGAACCAGAGGACGCCCGGGCCGTGGCGGAAGAGCACCTGGCAGCGGTGCCCCAGCTGGTACCCCTCTACGCGCACCGGTTCCTTCCCGCAGGCAGCGGAACCCACGGGCACCCCGTCCTCTCGGTCTGGGGCACGGACATCATCTACTACGGCGAAGACCTCGCCGAGTACATCAGCGCCGAGTTCGAGGAGGGATACGAGCACCCCGAGACCTGGGACCCGCGACCGAGCGTCCCCTTCTGGCAGGACTTCGTCCGGTAGCCCAGCGGCTTGCCCGGGGCGCCGCCGGATGTCCGGGAGCTTGTGGGCGATCCGCCACCTACGCTGCCTTGACCGTCCACACGTCACGCCCGCTCGCCCGCAAGTCCTCGACGTGACCGGCGAATCGGGCGGACACGCCGTCCTCCTGGGCCCACCCGGGGTGCGTCGTCGGCGCGCGCCGCGCTGGAAGTCGGCGGGTCCGACTTCACGCGCAGCGTGTGGCCGGTGGCCGGTGGCCGGTGGCCGGTGGCCGGTTCAGGTGCGGGCCGTGGCCACCGCGTCCGTGTACAGCTCGGTCGTCAGGTCGTCTTCGCCGATCCCGAGGCCGGCCAGCACCGCCCGCACGGAGTCGAGTGCGGCTTCGAGGCGGTCCGGGGTGGGTGCGGTGGTCTCGACCTCGATGAACGTCGCGTGGAGTTCGGGGACGCGGACGAGTGTGGCGAGGAACTGCCGGTCGTCGCGTACGAACTCGTAGTTGCGGCAGCGCTTCTCGAAGCGGATGTGCGGGGTGAAGCCGAGGCCGACGATGATTTCGTGAGCGGCTTCGGCGTCCGCGACCCGGGTTTCGGCCTCGGGCTTCGACCCGGAGGCCTCGTCCACCCGGGCGCCCTTGTAGGTGAGTACGGTGCGGGTGTCGTCGGGCCCGTGGACGGTGCGGATCCTCAGCTCGCGGTCGGCGCCCGTCAGGCTGCCGTCCGGGGCGTCGTAGTAGGTGTCGCGGTACACCTCGGCCCGGCCGGGGCCGTACAGCTCCTCCAGTCGTGCGAGGACGTGTTCGGGATCGCGTACGACGGCCTTGAGCTCCGCCTCGATCGCCATTCCGGTTCCTCCTTCAGACCACGCGTTGAGCGCTGTCCAGCAACACCTCGAACTGCCGCCGCCAGCCCCGATAGAGCGGGCCGGACGGGGTGGGTAGCACCTTATACGTTGCCGACTCATGCCCCTCCCAGCCCGCATCGAATGTCCCCACGTAGAGGGTGCTGTCCAGTCGGATGATTCGCCAGACTGGCACTGTGGTGTACCGGTAGACCTCGACATGGCCCACCATGGCGAGTTCCCGGAGCCGGGCCTCGGCGAGGAGAATGCCGCTGGTGAGTGACTCGGCTGACTCTCCGATCTCAGCTGCGCGGCGCATGGCCGCAGGAGAATCCGGGTCGAGGAGAAGGACGCGCAGACGCGGTGCCGGATCGCCGTCGCGGTCGAGGTGCTGTCGTAGTAGGGAGTCGCGGAGGGCGAGGAGACCCAAGCCGCGTACAGCCAGCACGTCAAGTTCGACTGCGGACCGTGCCGCGCGCTGGATCTCGGCGGTCGCGGCAGTCTGGTCGTTGTAGACCCTCACCACCTCGGGGAACGCGGAGAGATCGAATGCGGATCCGGCTGTGCGCTGTCCCGAGGTTCGTGAGGCCAGCCCGAGTAGGCGGCGTGCGGGGTCGGGCATTTGGAGGCCGTCCGCGATTCGCTCGAACACGTCGAGGCGAACGACCTCTCGCCGGCCGTTGATGATCTCGTTCACTCGGCTCTGGGTCATCCCGACGTGAACCGCGAGCCGAGCTTGGCTGGCGCCACTGTGGTGCTGGGCGTAGCGGAACAACGCAGCCACATCCCTGCGTCGGAGTGCGTCACGGACTTCCGAGTTCTGCCATGCGAGATCCGGAAGTTTGATCGGTTCCAGTGCGGTACCCACAGGTTGCTCCTATGGTGCTCAATATTGCATCTCACAGTGAGATTACCGTCTGGGTATCGAGATTGATGATCCGACAGGCGATGCTGAATGCGTAGATACCTATCGGCAGCACCCGTGCTCGGAATCAGGCCAAGTCCAGCATCCATTGTGGCGGCGAGGATGACGATTGGGTCCTTGCTGGTTACGGCAAACGTACTGGGCCCGATCGACTTGGCGGTCGTCTCGTGACCCCTCGATGCTCCTTGAGGTACCTCATGCTCTCTGCCCGCCGTCCCCGCATGTTCGTCGCGCGTCTTGATTCGCGGGTCGAATCCGCGCCGCTGGCCCGCTACTTGCTCCGTGCCTACCTCTCCGGGCTGCCCTCCGGGGACCGCTACCGCGACACCGCCGAACTGCTCCTGTGCGAGCTGTTCGCCAACGCCGTCCGGTACTCCGACGCGCCCGACGACCAGCCCATCGAGATCCGCTTCGCGCTCGTCTACTCCCGGCTGCGCATCGAAGTCCACGACACCGGGAGCGGCCTCCCCACCCTCCGCACCGCCTCTCCGGACGACGAGTGCGGGCGCGGCCTGTTCCTCGTCAACGAACTCGCCGAGCGCTGGGGTTGCTGCCCCCGCCCCGGCAGTCCCGGCAAGTTCGTCTGGGTGCTCGTCGCGCCCGCCCCCACCCCCGTCCTCGTTACCGTCTGAAAGCCGAACCCCACCTCATGCACCTCGCCACCCTCGCCCGCCACACCCTCTCGCGCGGCGCCACCCCCGCCGCGACCTACGCGCTCCTCGCCCGGCTCGGACACCAGCCCCTGCCCTGCGCCCAGGCCGTCTGCCTCGCGCTCGACATCCCGTCCGTCGAGACCGCCCGGCGCCTGGGGGAGTGCCACGACGCCCTGCTCGCCGACCCCCGCCCCGACTCCGAGGCCGACACCGGCGAAGTCCTCGAAGCCCTGGGCGTCTTCGACGTCCCCAAGCAGCTCACTCCCACCGAGCGCACCGTCGTCGCCCACTTCCTGACGGCCATCGACGCCATGGGCGGCATCCGGCCCGGCCACCAGCACGGCCTCACCCGCTGGTTCACCACCGGCAACCTCACCGCCGCCTACCTCTCCCTGGCCGCCGCCGCACCCCTGCCCCGCACGGGAAGCCCCGCCCTCTACTGGACCTCCCTCGTCCAGGCCGGCGAACTCCTCACCGCCGCCCCCAACCCCGACCCCCGCATCCGCTACGCCCTCGCCCACTGCCGCACCCAGGCCGCCCGCACCTGAGCCCCGGGCAACGCCGAAGGAGCCGTACGGCAACGGATGTTGAAGGCGACCTCCCCCCGGCATCCGTTCCTGGCCGTCGCTGCCGTGTGGGCGACACCCTCCCCGCGCGAGAAGTCGGCCCGGCCGACTTCTCACGCGCGGTGGGGGATCGCGGGTGTCGGGCGACGCGCCCGACCGGCCGGGGCGGGGTGCGGGCAGCGGGGGAGGCGCAGCCCCGCCGCCTGACGACTTGCCAGCCATCCCGGCGCTCCCCGATAGTGGGCGCGGGGATTCGCCGGCCAGGACGGTCAACTCAGCTACCGGGACAGGGAATCGACATGGCACGACAGGTCAGGGAGCCCTCTTTCGGCGCGCTCCACCGCAGCGCTTGCGTCATCGGCATCCCCGGGCTGCTCTGGCAGATCGGTCGGCGGTTCGTCCTGGTGTTCTGTGTGGTGCTGCTCGTCGGCCTGGTGGTGATGCGGCCGGACAACGCCGTGATCAAGGCCGTGATCGTCCTGGCGATCGTCCTGGCCGTCTACGGCCTCGCCTTCGCCTGGCGTTGGACGGCCGGGCGGCTCGGCATCCGCCAGTGCCGCCTCCACGAGAACGGCGTGGCCGTGACCGACCTCCTCGGCGGCGTCCAGGGCGCGGTCGCGTGGCGTGACCTGGCGACGGTCAGGGAGATCAACGCGACGGGCATCCTGACGTCCTTCCGCCGCTTCGAGTTCCAGCACCGGGCGGGACACCTGGAGATGATGGTCGTCGTCCTCTCCGTCCACCGCGCCTTCGCGAGCGACCTCATCCGCCTCGCCAACGAGAAGATCGGTGCGCAGGGGGCCTGATCCGCCGCCCGCGCCCGCTACGCCCGCGCCCGCCGCCGCGCCCAAGGGGCCCGTTCCCGAGTCCGGGGAGTGGACCCCCGCCCGACACGAAGGCCCCGGGCCGGGGAGGCGGTTTCCAGCGGTCGTCGCCCACCGTAGTGCGCCCCGTCCGTGCCGTGCGGGCGTGGCGGGGGAGGCGGCGGTGGCCGCAAGCGTCGTGGAGGCCGGCCCGTGGTTCGCGGATGCGCGGGAGCCGGGGCCGCCACCGGCACGATCGGGAAGGCGGCGGCCCCGGCCCCGGCACGTGCTCCGTACGGGCGGGGCATCGACCGCGGATGCCCGTACGGCTGCGGTCGGTGACCATTGGACAACTTCAACAGCACTTGAAGTCAAGACCCAAATGGAGACGGGACCCGCCCGAGAGCGCCGCCCGGCGGCCAGGTAGCCTCGCTGCGGCGGGGGCCTGCGGGGGGACGGACACGGATAAAGCGGACAGGGGCGGGGCGGATGACTGAGCAGCACAGCTACTGGCGGGCGTCGGACGGCGCGGCGGTCAGCGCCAGCCAGGCGCACATCGTGTGGACCAGGGCGGCCTACCCGGCCCTGGTGGAGGTGGCGCGCCGCTACCACGCGGTGATCAGCTACGCGGACCTCGCCGAGGCCGTGCAGGAGGCCTCCGGGGTGCGCACCCGGATCAACCAGCGGCACTGGATAGGCAAGGTGCTGTCCCTGGTGGTCCTGGAGGCCCACCGGCGCGGCGACCCGCCGCTGACGTCCCTGGCGGTGCACGCCACCGACGGCCGGGTCGGCCCCGCCTACCAGGAGGTGCTGGCGGTGGCCGGGCAGCCCCCGGTGGCCGCGGAGATGGACCGCGAGCAGCACGCCGCGGCCGCCCGTCTGGCCTGCTACCGGCACTTCGGCGCCGACCTGCCCGCCGACGGCGGCACGCCCGCCCTGGCCCCGCGCCTGCGCGCCACGGTGGAGCGCAAGGCCGCCGCCACCGCCGTGCCGCGCCCGCCGGCGATCTGCCCCTCCTGCTTCCTGGAGCTGCCCGCCACCCGGGTGTGCGACTCCTGCGGGCAGAGCGTCGCGTAGCGCCGGCCGCCGTGCGGCATAGACCGCCGTGCGGCGGCGGGCGTCAGACGGCACCGGGCGTCAGACGGCGGCGGGCAGCCGTCCGGGCATCTGCCAGCCCTCGGCGAGCCGGGAGGGGGCGATCCGTTGCCCGTCGCCGAAGAACTCGCAGAACTTCATGATCAGCGGGTCCCAGCCGACCGGGTCGACGTAGTGGTCGGTGCCGGGCACGAGCAGGCTCTCCTCGACGTGGGCGCGCACCACCGTCACCTCGAAGGCGGTGCACCGGTTGCCGGTCAGCGCCGTCGCGGACTCCACCCGGCACTCCAGCTGCACCGGGCACTCGGCGGCGCGCGGCGCCCGCACCAGGTCACCGGGCAGCTCGGTCAGCCCGGCGGCCTCGAACTTGCGCCGCTCGTGGCGGTAGCCCTGGCGCCGCCGGTACTCGGGGACGTGCGGGTTGGCGGTCAGCAGCGCGAGGGCGTCCACGGCGTCCACCTGCGCGGAGGACGGCAGGTTGAGCACGCACTCGCCCTCGCGCCGCAGGTTGGCGGCGGTCTGGGAGCTGTCGCCCAGGCCCAGGACGCACGACTGGTTCAGCCACCACGCCGAGGACATCGGCATCAGGTTGGAGCTGCCGTCCTCGTTGCGGGAGCCGATCAGCACCACCGGGGTGCCGAAGTACAGGACCTTGAGATCAGTGACCTTGTGCACGGGAACTGCCGTCCTCGGGAAAAGGGGGAATCGTTGCTGGTCACGACTCTGCCCCGGGCCCGGAAGGGGGCGCTGGCGGAGATCGGACATCCAGTTTCCGACCGTTCCCGAGGACGGCCGCCGGCTCACCCGGCCCCGTCACGGCGTCCGGCCCCTCAGCCCACCGGCCCGTGGGCGGCGATCAGCCGGGCCTGGCCGTCGCGCAGCCGGTAGGACAGGCCCACCACCGCGACCTTCCCCTCGGCGACCCGGGCGGCCAGCGCCTGGGAGCGCTCCACCAGCAGGTCCACGGTCTGGCGGATGTGCTCGTCCACGATGCCGTCCCGGTCCTCGATGCCCGCCGCCTTGGCGGACAGCACGCTCGGGGTCACCCGCTCCACCACGTCGCGGACGAAACCGCCCGGCAGCCGGCCAGCCTCCAGGGAGTCCAGCGCCGCCGCCACCGCGCCGCAGGAGTCGTGCCCCAGCACGACCACCAGCGGGCAGTCCAGCACGCTCACCCCGTACTCGATGCTGCCCAGCGCCTCCGCGCCGGTGACGTGCCCGGCGGTGCGCACCACGAACAGGTCGCCCAGGCCCTGGTCGAAGATGATCTCGGCGGCCAGCCGGGAGTCCGAACAGCCGAACAGCACCGCGAAGGGACGCTGCGCGGGGGCGAGGGCCTTGCGGCGCCCGGCGTCCTGGTTGGGGTGCTCGGGGTTGCCCGAGACGAACCGGGCGTTGCCCTCCATCATCACCCGCAGCGCCTGGGCGGGGTCGGTCAGGAAATCGTCCGTGGGGCCGCCGGTGGGACCGTCGGCGGGGCCGGGTGTCGGGCCGTCGGCGGGGCCGCCGCCCGGGCCGGGCTCGGAGTCGGATATCGGTGTGGGGATCATGCCAGCACCCTAGATCGCCGCAGGCGGAGCCCGCAGCCCAGGGTCACGGGGCGGACGGTACCGGTCGCGGGGCGGACGGCGTCCGGGCGGCCCCGGAACCCGGGTCCGGGGCGCGGCGCAGGGCGAGGACCGTGACGTCGTCGCGGCTGTGCCCGCCGCTCCAGTGCCGGGCCCGCCGGTCCAGGGCCTCGGGCAGGGCCTCGGCGGGCAGCGCGGCCAGGTCGGCCAGGGCCTGTTCGACGGGGTAGAAGGCGCCGGAGGCGTCCTGGGCCTCGGTGATGCCGTCGGTGAGCAGCACCAGCACCCCGTCCCCGGGCAGCGCGAAGCGCCGCACCGGGCGCGGAGCGCCGGCGGGGGCGGCCAGCGAGGCGAGGCCGAGCGGGAGGCCGGCGTCCAGGGCGACGGGCTCCACCCGGCCGTCGGGGTGCAGCAGGTAGGGGGAGAGGTGGCCGCAGTTGACGGCCCGCACCTCGGTGACGCGCCCGTCACCGTCGCGGCCGTCCCCGTCGCGCCCGTCACCGTCCGGCCCGCCGTGCCCGTCACCGTCCGGCCCGCCGCGCACGCACAGCACCGTCGCGGTGACGAAACGCTCCTGCTCGCCGCTCTGCACCGCGTAGGCGTTGTGCCGCTCCACCGCCGCCTCCAGCGCGTCGGCGACGGCCGCCAGCCGCGCCTCCCGGAACGCCGCCTCCCGGAAGGCGCTCAGCACCGCGAAGCCCGCCCCGATCGCGGGCAGCCCCTTGCCCTGGACGTCGCCGACCAGCACCCGGGTGCCGTGCGGGGTCGCCGCGACGTCGTACAGGTCGCCGCCGATCAGGGCGTCCTGCTCCACCGGCCGGTACAGCCCGTCCAGGCGCAGGTCCGCGGTGGCCACGGGCAGCGGACGCAGCAGCTGGCGCTGGAGGGCCACGGCGCTCTGGCGCAACCGCGACAGCTGCCGCTCGCGCCGTACCCGCCGCGCGCACAGGCCGATCACCGCGGCCTCGGCGGCGACCACACCCAGCAGGGTGCCCACCCGGGCCGGCAGGTCGCCGGGCGGCACCAGGAACGAGTGGACCGCGATCACACCGGTCACCCACGCCGAGACGGCCACCGTCTGGGCGACGGTGCCCAGGCCCGCCAGCAGCGCGGGCAGGAACACCAGCAGCAGCACCAGGCGCGAACCGGTGCCGCTGGCCGCCTGGACGAGCAGCACGGCGGCCGTGGCGGCCAGCACGCCCAACGCCACCGCCCGGTTGCCGGGCGCGCGCGGGGCGGTGTCGTCGCTGTCCACCCGCCGCCCTCTCCGCCGTCCGGCCGTTGCTCCAGGGTGGTCGGCGCGCGGGCGGGCGCGCGAGCGGGCTGCGCCGGGCGGGGGACACCGGACGGGCACACCGCCCGTCGGCGCGACTCGGTACGGTGGCCGGTGTGTCTCCTGAAGCCGGCCCCGTGAACCGCGCGTCCCGCCCGCCGCTGGACGACCTGGTCCGGCTGCGCCGGGCCCGGGACCGGATGGACCGCGAGTACGCGCGGCCGCTGGACGTGCCGGCGCTGGCCCGCACCGCGCTGATGTCCTCCGGCCACTTCTCGCGCAGCTTCCGCGCCGCCTACGGGGAGACCCCGTACAGCTACCTCATGACCCGCCGGATCGAACGGGCCAAGGCGCTGCTGCGGCGCGGGGACCTGAGCGTGACCGAGGTGTGCATGGCGGTGGGCTGCACCTCGCTGGGCTCCTTCAGCACCCGCTTCACCGAGCTGGTGGGGGAGAGCCCCAGCGCCTACCGGGCCCGCGACCACCAGGACGGCGCGGCGATCCCGGCCTGCGTCGCCAAGGTCGGCACCCGCCCGGTGCGGCGCCCGGACGCCGCCGGCCCCGGGGGCTTGACGGGCGGGGGCCCGACGGGCGCCGGCCGGTAGCGTGAACGGCATGAGCATCGAACTCGCGCAGTGCTTCATCGCCGTCGACGACCACGACCGGGCGCTCGCCTTCTACCGCGACGTCCTCGGCTTCGAGGTGCGCAACGACGTCGGCTTCGAGGGCATGCGCTGGGTCACCGTCGGCTCGCCCGACCAGCCCGGCGTGGAGATCGTCCTGGAGCCCCCGCTGGCCGACCCGCACGCCTCCGAGGACGACCGCCGGGCCGCCGCCGAACTCCTCGCCAAGGGCCTGCTGCGCGGCGTCATCTTCCGCACCGACGACTGCGACGCCACCTTCGAGCGGCTGCGCGCGGCCGGCGCCGAGGTGCTCCAGGAGCCGGTGGACCAGCCCTACGGGGTGCGCGACTGCGCGTTCCGCGACCCGTCGGGCAACATGCTGCGCTTCAACCAGCCGCGCGCCAACTGACCGCCGCCGGGCCCGGGTTCGGGCCCGGGTTCGGGCACGGGCGGGCGGCGGGTGGCCGGCGGGTGGCCGGGCGGGGCGGTGTCGCCGGCCTTGGCGGACCGGGCGGCCGGGAGGGGGCTTCGGGGCGGGCCGCCCGGCGCGTGGGGGCGTTCGCGCAGGCAGGCGGTCCCGGGGGTGCGCCGGTGCGGCACCATGGGGCGATGGAGATCATTCGACAGACAGTCAGTTCCGGTTCGCCGCTGGAGCCCCGGATCGGTTTCTCCCGGGCCGTGCGCAAGGGAGCCTACGTCGCGGTCGCGGGCACCGCCCCGATCGGCGAGGACGGCACGACGGTCGGCCAGGGCGACGTCCACGCCCAGACCGTCCGCTGCCTGGACATCGCCGAGGCCGCCCTGCGGGAGGCGGGCGCCACGCTCGCGGACGTGGTGCGCACCCGCGTCATGCTCACCGACATGAGCCGGTGGCGGGAGGCCGCGCGCGCCCACGGCGAGCGCTTCGCGCAGATCCGCCCGGTCACCACCTTCGTGGAGGTCTCGCGCTTCATCGACGAGCGCTGGCTGGTCGAGGTCGAGGTGGACGCGGTGATCGGCTAGATCCCCGCCCGGCGGGGGAGCGGCCCGGACGGCGGGCCGCGCCCCCGGGGCGGCCGGGGGCCGGGGGTGGCGGCCGGGGGTGGTCGGGGAACGGGCGGAATGAACCACGCAAGGGCCGCGTTGGCCCAGGTCGGATACCCCCACCCGTATTATTTCGGGCATACCGTCCGACCGAGAACGGAGCCGTCCGTGAACCGCCCCGCCCCAGCAGCCGCCCGCACGCCCGCCGCCGACCCGCCGGACGCCGGCGGCACCCGACCCGGGCCGCTCGGCCGCCTCGGGGTGTGGTCCACCCGGAACTTCAAGGCCGTCCTGATCGGCTGGCTGATCATCGTCATCGGCCTCGGCGCCTTCGCCCCCAAGGTCACCACCGCGCTCTCCGGCGCCGGCTGGCAGGCCGACGGCTCCCAGTCCGTCCAGGTCCGCGAACTCGCCGAACAGCACTTCGCCGGCAACGCCTCCTCCGCGATCCAGATCGTCGTCACCGCCGACCGCCCCGTCACCGACCCCGCCGTCCGGCAGGTCATCACCGAGGCCGCCGACCTCGCCGCCGCCGACCCGCGCGTGTCCACCGTCGTCCAGCCCCAGCCCGGCGCCACCATCAGCCCCGACGGCCGCACCGCCGTCCTGCTCGCCGGCGCCAACGCCTCACCCGACGACATGGTCCGCGCCGCCGACGACCTCAAGGAACCCCTGAACGCCCTGTCCACCGACGGCATCGGCGTCCACGCCACCGGCGCCTCCGTCCTGTGGAGCGACTTCAACAAGGCCAACCACGACGCCATGATGAAGTCCGAGTTCATGTCCTGGCCGGTCACCCTCGCCATCCTCGTCCTCGCCTTCGGCTCCCTGGTCGCCGCCGGCCTGCCCCTGCTGCTCACCATGGCCGGCCTCGCCGCCTCCGCCGGCTCCCTGGTGCTGATCAGCCACCTCTTCCCGGTCTCCGTCTGGGCGATGAACTTCGCCATGATGTTCGCCCTCGCCCTGGGCATCGACTACGCGCTCTTCCTCGTCGTGCGCTTCCGCGCCGCCCGCCGCACCGACCGCACCGACCGCGCCGACCGGCGCCCGGACCCCGTGCGCGCCGTCGCCGAGACCATGGACACCGCCGGCAAGGCCGTCCTGCTCTCCGGCGCCACCGTCCTGGTCAGCCTCTCCGCCGTGATGCTCGTCCCCTCCCCGGCGTTCCGCTCCATGGCCGGCGGCATCATGCTCGCCGTCCTCTTCGTCCTCGCCGCCACCCTCACCCTGCTGCCCGCCGTCCTCGGCAGGCTCGGCCACCGCGTCGACGCCCTCTCCCTGCCCTGGGCCAAGTCCCACACCACCGCCTCCCCGCGCTTCGCCGCCTGGGGCGAACGCCTGTGGAAGCACCCGCTGCGCTACGGCGCCCTCGCCCTCGCCGCCCTGATCGCCCTCGCCGCCCCCGTCATCGGACTGCGCACCGCGATGCCCTCCATCGCCGTCCTGCCCGAGGACGCCAGCGCCCGCGCCGGCTACACCGCCGTCCAGCGGGCCTTCGGCCCCGGCGCCCCCGGCACCCTCCAGATCCTCACCCCCACCGACCGGGCCGCCGACGTCGCCGCCCGGATCGCCACCACCCCCGGCATCGCCGCCGCCATGCCCGCCCAGCCCGCCGCCGACGGCTCCGCCTGGTCGATGATCCAGGCCGTGCCCACCGTCGACCCCTCCAGCCCCGACCTCTCCCACACCGTCCACACCCTGCGCGCCGAACTGCCCGCCGACACCCTGGTCGGCGGCGCCGCCGTCGAGAACCTCGACCTCCAGCACCTGCTCACCGAGAAGACCCCGCTGGTCATCGGCGTGGTCATGGCCCTCGGCTTCCTGCTGCTGCTCGCCGCCCTGCGAGCCCCGCTGATCGCCGCCCTCGGCACCGCCGCCAGCCTGCTGTCCACCGGAGCCGCCTTCGGCGTCGCCCGCCTGGTCTTCCAGGACGGCCACGGCGCCGGCCTGCTCGGCTTCACCCCCCAGGGCTTCCTGGACGGCTGGGCACCGGTGTTCTTCTTCGCCATGATCTTCGCCATCGCGATGGACTACACCGTCTTCCTCCTCGCCTCCGCCAAGGAGCACTACGAACGCACCGGCGACCCCAAGGCCGCCATGACCGGCGCCCTCGCCCACTCCGGCCGGGTCGTCTTCGCCGCCGCCGGCGTCATGGTCGCGGTGTTCTTCACCTTCGCCCTGTCCGGCCCGCTGCCGCCCAAGGAGATGGGCATCGTCCTCGGCACCGCCGTCCTCCTGGACGCGGCCCTGGTCCGGCTCATCCTGCTCCCCGTCCTGCTGCGCCTGACCGGGCGCGCCGCCTGGCACACCCCGCGCTGGCTGGACCGGGTGCTGCCGCGGATCTCCTTCTCGCACGACTGAGCGGCCGGGTCCGCACGCCTCTGCCCCCGCCCCCGGCGATCCGCCGGGGGGCGGGGGCACGCCCGTCGCCGCTCCCGCCTCTCAGCAGACGGTGTCGGAGGCCGGCAGCGCGCCCGTCGACAGGTAGGCGTCCACGGCCGCGTCCGCGCAGGCGCTGTAGGCGTTGAGGTAGAGCGTGTGGACGCGGCCCGGGACGGTCACCAGGCGCGAGCCCGGCAGCCGGGAGTGCAGGGCGAGCGCGCCCTGGTAGGGGGCGTGGGTGTCGCCGGTGGCGTGGAGCTGGAGGGCGGGGACGGCGGTGCGGACCTCGACCGCCGCCTCCAGCGGGGCGCCGCGCCAGAAGGCGCACGGGGTGGGGCCGTTGTAGACGGGGCCGAAGACGGGCGCGGCGGCGCGGGAGCGCTCCACGGCCTCGCGGTACCACTGCGCCGAGCGGGGCGCCGCCGCGTCGTCGCACAGCACCGCGGCCGTGGACGCGAGGGCGGCGCCGCCCTCCGGGTTCGGCAGCAGGAGCATGGCCAGCGCCTCGTGCAGGGCCTCGCCCGCCTGGACCGGCTTGCCGTCGGCGGCGTCCAGCAGCCGGCGCAGCGTGTCCGCGTAGAGGGCGTCGTCGCGGTCGTCGCTCTGGAAGAGCGTGAGCAGCACCGGCAGCAGCGCGCCGTCGATCCGGAACCCGTCGACGGCGATCGGCGCCGCCTCCGCCCGGCGCACCAGGTTCTCGACGGTGGCCCGCACCGCCGCCGGGGTGGCGCCCAGGCGGTAGTCGGCGTCCCGCGCGGCCGCCCAGGCCGCGAAGCCGTCCAGCGCGCGCTCGTTGGCGCCGGCCATGTCCTGGAACAGCCCGATGCCGTAGCGCGCCGGGTCGGGCCCGCTGTCCAGCACCAGGCGGTCGACGCGCTGCGGGAACAGCTGCGCGTACACCGCGCCCAGCAGCGCGCCGTAGGACTGCCCGAAGAACGACGTCCGCTGCTCGCCGAGGGCCGCGCGCAGCACGTCGACGTCCCGGGCGGTGTTGCGGGTGGTCAGGTGCGCCAGCAGGTCCGGGTACTTGCTCCAGCAGGCGTCCGCGTCGGCCTTGGCCAGGCTCCAGGCCTGGTCGAAGCCGGCCCGCCCGGCGCCGGCCGAACGCAGCCAGGTGCCGCGCGTGAGGCCGCAGTCCAGGCCGGAGCTGGCGCCGACCCCGCGCGGGTCCATGCCGACCAGGTCGTAGGCCGCCGCCGCGGCGGGCGCCAGCCGCTCCCGCAGCGCCACCGGCATGTCCAGCCCGCGCTCACCGGGCCCGCCCGGGTTGGTCTGGAGGATGCCGCGGCGCGCGGCGGGGTCGGCGGAGCGGATCCGGGAGACGGCCAGCGACAGGGTGCGCCCCCGCGGCTCGCGGTAGTCCAGCGGGACGGCCAGCCTCGCGCACTCGGCGCCGGCTGCGGCCAACTGCGGCTCCTGGCAGGCGGACCAGGCGAGCGGCTGGCGGCGGAAGCGCTCCAGCGGATCGGCGGAGGACGGATCGGGGGAGGGCTGGGCTCCGGAGGACTGGACTTCGGACGGCCGGGCTCCGGAGGGCTGGGCGGCGGGAGCGGCCGGGGCCGCCGCCGCGAGCACGGTGGCCGCGGACAGGACGAGGGCGGCGGCGAGCGCCGGTGCGGTCTTCATGAGGGGCAGCCTAGAAGGGAGTTGACGCCAGTCGCCGGGCCGGTCCGGCGAACCGCCTTGACCTCAAGCCGACTTGAGACCCTACGGTCGGTCGCGTCCGGAAGACCGCATCGCAAGGAGCAAGCGAACGTGACGATCGAGACGTACGCGCCGGAACTCATCGCCGCCCAGCCCATCGGGGCGTGGACCGGCGAGGTCTACCGCCGCCTGGTGGTCGAGGGCCTGCGCCGCCGGCTGGCCGTCGAAGACCTCACCCAGCCGCACTGGTGGACGCTCAACCACGCCGCCGGCCGCCCCGGCGGCTGGACCCGCACCACCCTGACCGAACGGCTCACCCCCTACGACGACCAGGACACCGCCTTCGACGCCGTCTTCGACGACCTGATCGCCCGCGGCTGGCTGAACGAGGACGCCGACGGCGGCGGCCTCACCCTGACCGAGGCCGGCGAGGCCGGGCGCCTGCGCGCCCGCGAACGCAACCTGGAGATCAACGAGCGCGCCCACGAGGGCATCGACCCCGCCGAGTTCGTCACCACGATCAACGTGCTGCGCCGCATGGTCGCGAACCTGGGCGGCAACGGGAACCTCCCCGACTGACGCGGCCCCTACCGCGGGCCCCGCGCGGCTTTCTCGACGGGCCGGGCGGGCCGGGGTGTGGAACGGTGGAAGGCCGGGGGTGTCCCGGTTGCGAGAGGAGTGGCCATGTCGTCGAAGCGCCGCCGCAAGAAGAAGGCCAGGGCCAGGCGCGGGGCCAACCACGGCCGCCGCCCCCAGTGCTGATCAGCGGCCGAACGGGTGAGGGCGCCCGGACGGGCCGCACGGCCCTC
>NZ_JBHUAF010000120.1:0-21063 GCF_042789895.1 Kitasatospora sp. NPDC056783 | reverse complement strand
GCCGAAGGCCGTTCACGGGCGGACGGTGAGCACCAGCTTCCCCGTGACCCGGCCGGTCTCGCCCTCCGCGTGGGCCTCGGCCGCCTCGGCGAGCGGGTAGGTGCCGGAGACGTGCACGCGCAGCTGCCCGGACTCGGTGAGCGCGGCGATCGCCGCCATGCCGGCCTGGTCGTGCTCGACCAGCATGGCCTTGGCGGTGACGCCCAATTCGGCGGCGCGCTTGGTCACTTCGTCGAAATCGTGGGGGAGGATCGACACCAGGAAGCCGCCCGGCCGGAGCGTCTCCAGGGAGCGCAGCCGCTCCTCCCCGCCGAGGGTGTCGAGGACCACGTCGAGGTCGCGGGCCTCCTTCACGAAGTCCGTGGTGCGGTAGTCGATCACCTCGTCCGCGCCCAGGCTCCGCACGAACTCGTGCTTGGCGGCGGACGCCGTGCCGATCACGTACGCGCCGCGCGCCTTGGCGATCTGCACGGCGACGTGTCCGACGCCGCCGGCCGCCGCGTGCACCAGGACCCGCTGCCCGGGCTGGATCCGCGCGTTGTCCACCAGGGCCTGCCAGGCGGTGAGCGACACCAGCGGGAGGGCGCCCGCCTCGGTGTGGCTCAGGGCGGCGGGCTTGGGCACGAAGGCCCGGGCCGGGCCGGTGACGTACTCGGCGTGCGAGCCGGCGCCGTACGGGTAGGGGAGCATGCCGAACACCTCGTCGCCCGGGGTGAAGAGCGAGACGCCGAGGCCGACCGCCTCGACGGTGCCGGAGACGTCCCAGCCGAGGGTGAACGGGGGCTGCCCGAGGAAGGCGCCGTGGCGGCGGTGCTTCCAGTCGGTGGGGTTGATCCCAGCGGCGTGGACGGCCACGAGGATCCGGCCGACGCCGGGCTCGGGGCGTTCGGCCTCGGTCTCGTGGAGGACGTCCGGGTCACCGAGGGTGGTCTGGGTGATGGCGCGCATCGTGTTCGTGGTCATGGAACAAGCCTGCGGGCAGGGCCCTGACCAGGGAAATGGCAAGATGGCCAAAGACCGATAGGATCGTGCCATGCCTTCGACCGCACCCCGCAGCCCCGCCGACGGCCGGCCGCCGCACCGCGTCGTCGTCCTGGCCCTCGACGGCGTGTACCCCTTCGAGCTGGGCATCCCCAACCGGGTCTTCCCCGGAGTGCCGGGGGCGTACGAGGTGGTGACGTGCGCGGCGACGGAGGACCGGACGGTCACCACGGACGCCGACTTCACGATCACCGTCGGGCACGGGCCGGAGGCGCTGGAGAGCGCGGACACGGTCGTCATCCCGCCGTACGACCTGCGCCGCGTCACGGCCGAGCTGCCCGGGTCGGTGCGCGCCGCCCTGGCCCGGATCCGGCCCGGCGCGCGTATCGTCTCCATCTGCACCGGGGCGTTCGCCCTGGCCGCGGCGGGGCTGCTGGACGGGCGGCCCGCGACCACGCACTGGGCGCTGGCGGACGTCTTCCGTCGGATGTTCCCCCAAGTCGCCATGGACGCCGATGTGCTGTTCATCGACGACGGCGACGTGCTGACCTCGGCGGGGGCCGCCTCCGGGATCGACGTCTGCCTGCACGTGGTGCGCTCCGACCACGGCAGCGCCGTCGCCAACCGGGTCGCCCGGCACTGCGTGATGCCGCCCTGGCGGGAGGGCGGGCAGGCCCAGTACATCGAACAGTCGGTGCCGACGGAGGGCGCCAACGGCACGGCGGCGACCCAGGCCTGGGCGCTGGAGCGCCTTGAACAGCCACTGGCGCTCAAGGAGTTGGCGGCGCACGCGCGGATGAGTCAGCGCACCTTCGCCCGCCGCTTCCAGGAGGAGACGGGCACCAGCCCGGGCCGCTGGCTGATCCGGCAGCGGGTGCACCGGGCCCGGCACCTGCTGGAGACCAGCGATCTGTCGGTCGACCGGATCGCGGCGGAGATCGGCTTCGCGACGGGTGCGTCGCTGCGCCAGCACCTGCACGCGGCGATCGGGGTGTCGCCGCAGGCGTACCGGAACACGTTCCGGGCGCGGGGCTGATCTTGATCTTGTTCTGAAGATCATCCTGTTGGAGACTGAGGCGATGTCAAACCTTCCCACCTTCGTCCTCGTCCACGGGGCCTTCGCGAACTCCTTCTCCTTCGCACCGCTCCAGGCCGAACTCGCCCTGCTCGGGCACCGCTCGGTCGCGGTCGACCTGCCGGGGCACGGCTTCGAGGCGACCTACCCGCTGGGCTACCAGGCCCCCCAGGACCTCGCCTCGATGTCCGCGGAGCCGGGCGCCATCAAGGGAGTCACCCTCGCCGACAATGCCGCGCGGGTGATCGAGGCCCTGGAGCGGGCCAAGCGGAACGGCCCCACCGTCCTCGTCGGCCACAGCCGGGGCGGCATCACGATCACCGCCGTCGCCAACGCCCGGCCCGACCTGGTCGACCGGATCGTCTACGTCTCCGCCTGGTGCCCCGTCGACCTGACCGTGGGCGAGTACTACGCCCAGCCCGAGATGGCGGACGTCGACCCGGCCGCCTTCGCCTCCTCGCTCGTCGGCAACCCGGCCGAACTCGGCCTGCTCCGCGTCAACTTCCGCATCGCCGACCCGGTCGCGCTCGCCGCGCTCAAGGCGGCCTTGGCGGCGGACCTCACGGACGACGAGTTCCGGACCTTCCTCAACACCTTCCAGCCCGACGAGAACCTCGACGTCGGCACGTCCGACGACCGTGCCCAGGCGGCGACTTGGGGCCGGATCCCGAAGACCTACGTGCGCCTGGCCGCCGACGCCAGCGTCCCGCCCGCCGCCGCGGACCGGATGATCCGCGAGGCCGACGCCCTCACCCCGGAGAACCCTTTCGACGTCCACACGTTGGAGGGCAGCCACCTGCGCTGGCTCGTCCACCCGCAGCCGGCCGCCGCCCTGCTGGCGGGCCTCGCGGCCGGCTGACGCCACGTCGACAGAACGGCCTGCGGGAACGGCGAAGCTCCGGTCGTTCAGGGCGACTTGAGGGTCGCCCCGTCCAACCGGAGCTCCGCTGTGTTCAGGGCGGGCTAATCCCGAAAGAATCCTGTGACTTGGTTACCCCCAGGCGTAAAAGGGCGGCCGATCGGGCGAGACGACCCCGTTGTAGTTGAGTAGCGTGTACGTTCCGGTTCCTCTGATATTGAAATCATGGGCGAGTCCTGCGGCCTGAAGGTGTTCAATCGGCCCTTGATCGATCATCCCGGCGATCTCATTTCCCGCAACGAATCGATAGTAGCTCGTCATGGTGACGTAGACCTGGACTGTGCCGTTGTCGGAGGGAAACCCCTTGACCTGTAGGTTGACATTTCTGAAGGCGCCCCATGCGTCCATGTTTTTATTTCCAGCGAATCCGAACCTCTCCCACTGGGATTCAAAGTTTTCGCCTGCGCTGATCGCGGCGTAGTTCTCCTGGGTCATGGAAACGACCTTGTCGAGGATTCCCGATTTGTTCCAGGTGAGGAAATCCTGGAAGTCGTCGACCCTGTATTCGGTTCCGGATGCGTCGAGGTAATGGGAGAGGAGGTCTGCGAAGTGGCCCATCCAGGAAATATCGCCTGCCAGGATCATCGCCTTCATCCTGTAGTAGGTGTACCAGTCCTCAGCGCTGGGGCCAATGATGTTGAAATCCGGGCGGTTTGCACTCATTCGCTGGAAAGCGCCGGTGCAGGTGATATCGGTGGGTTGGTCGAGCTGCTGCTGTGCTTGCTTGACCGGCGGCTTGTAGGCCGGCTTGGGCTTGTATCCCTTGTTGTATGCCTTGGTCACCTCTTCCTGAAGCTGCTTCGGCGTTCCCGCCGATATGCCGGTTTCGGGGTCCCAGGCCATCAATCCGCTGGGGTCGCTCTTGGTGATGGGGTTGCTGCCCGCGTAGTTGTAGCCGCCGAGCTGCTGGGCGTCAGTCGGCTCGAAGACCGGGTCGAGGCTGGTGAAGCGGCCGGTGACCGGGTCGTACTGGCGGGCGCCGAGGATGGTGAGGCCGGTGGCCGACGAATTCGGGGCGTTGAGGAAGCCCCGGTTGTCGGGCCAGGTGGCTGCCGCGCCTCGCGGGGCTCCGTAGGGGGTGAACTGGCGCCAGGTCGGGGTCTGGCAGGTGCGGTCGAGGACCAGGCCGGCGGTGCCGTGCGGGTCCGCGATCTCGAACTGGTAGTTGGCGAGTGAGCCGGTGCGGACGACGGTGCCGCCGCCCGGCAGCGGGATGGAGCGGGTGCCGGTGACGGTGCCCCCGCTGGCGAGGGTGTGCTGCTGGCCCGGCAGGTAGAGGACCGTGCTGCCCGGGTCCTTCTGGAGCAGGACCTTGCCGTCGGCGTCGTAGACGTAGCTGGTGTCGCCCGCCGTGCCGCCCTTGATGGAGCTGAGGCGACCGGCCTCGTCCCACGCCATGGTCTGGGTGCCATTGGCAGCGGTCACGCGCTTGGTGGTGTTGCCCGTCGCGTCGTACTCCAGGCTCGTGCCACCGGTGGCCGAGGTCAGGGTGTGGGGCTGGTTCTTCCCGTTCCCGTTGTAGGTGTAGGTGGTCGTGGTGTCCGCGCCGCCGGTGGTGGAGTGCTCCACCTGGCGGGTGCGGTTGCCGAGAGCGTCGAAGGACCAGTCGGTCCAGTACGCGCCGCCGGTGACGGCGTCGCCGACCTGGGTGTGGGCCGCCGTGGCCGGGGTGGCCGCGCAGGAGTCGGTGGCCGTCCACGCCTGGCTGAGGCGGTCGAGCTGGTCGTACGTGAAGCACTGCGTCTCGGAGGTGGCGCCGAGGCGGGTGGAGACCTGCCGGGTGACGTTGCCTGCGAGGTCGTAGTCGTAGTGCTGGCGGTCGACGTCGGTCGGGGTGCCCGTGGTGGCACGCCGGATGAGCTGCTCGTTCAGCCGCCCGGTGTGGACGTCGTAGCTGTTGGCGATGATGCCGTAGCTGCCGGGGCTGCCGATCTGCGACTGGAGGACTCGGCTCCAGGCGTCGTACGCCGTCTCCTGGGTGTACGTGTAGCTACCGGCGGCCAGGCCGGACGGCAGGTCGAACTTGGGCGAGTAGGTGTACTGGACGGCCTCGGCCGACAGGCCGTTCCCGGTGGGGTAGGTGTCCGTGTAGGGCAGGCCCGTGGTGGTGAGGTACGTGTGGGAGAACACGTACGACTTGCCGCCGAGCGCCGTGCCCTCGACCGCCGGGATCGTGACGGTCTCGCCGAGGGACGCGCCGAAGACGTTGAAGCCCGCGGACTGCTTCGCGTACGCGGCGCCGTTGGCGTAGGAGGTCGACGTGGTGGTGTGGCCGATGGGGTTGGTGACACCGGCGACCGCGTTGTCGTTGTCGTACACCCAGGATGCGAGCCGGGTGGTGTCCGACTGCGCGGTCAGCGGCGAGGCGTAGGAGGCCGTCTTCCGGTTCAGCTTGTCGTAGGTGTAGCTGACGGTCTTCGCCCGCGAGTCCGTGGACTGCGCGAGGTTGCCGACCGCGTCGTACTGCATCGTGCTGGCACCGGCGTCGGGGTCGTTCTTGGCGGTGACCTGGCCGAGCAGGTTGTACGTGCTGGTCCAGGTGGAGCCGGCGGCGGTGACGGTGTTCTGCTTGCCGTGGCCGTCGAAGCCGTAGGTGATCGCCTGGCTGGTCCCGCCGCTCACGGTGTAGTTGCCGGTGAAGGTGTCGGCGGGCGCCGTCACGGTGGGCCGCACGGTGTAGTCGTCGAGCTCGACGGTCCGGCCGAGCGGGTCGGTGACGGTGGTCTTCACGGTGCCGCCGGCGGGAGGGACGACCGTGGTGCGGTCGCCGCCGTAGACGGTGGTCGTGCTCTCCTGGACGACGTTGTTCTTGAGTGAGTCCACCCGCACGGCCCGGCCGAGGCCGTCGTAGGTGGCGCGTTCCTGGGTCGGGACCAGTTGGTCCTTGGCGTCGGTGGCGAGTGCCAGCGCCGGGGCGTTGGCCGGGTCCCAGAAGGCCTTGTTGGTCTTGCTGACCAGGCCACGGGAGTCGAAGTACGACTCGGTGATCAGGCGGCCGTTCTGCGGGGTCGGCGACTGGGTCTGGCGGACCCGGCCGAGCGAGTCGTAGACCGTTGTCGAGGTCACGGGGTCCAGGGCCTCGTTGAGCTTCGCCGTCGTCGTTCCGGAGAGGCCGGTGTTGGACACGGTGTAGTCGAACTTCAGGTTGGCCGGTTCCGACGTGGGGCGGGACTGCGTCCACACGCCGGTGAGGCGGCCGAGTGCGTCGGACCGGGTGCTGGCGGTGACGTTGTTGGCGTCGGTCGCCGTGAGGGTCAGACCGCGGGCCGGCGCGAGCGTCGTGTTCGCCGTCTGGTTCTTGGCGTTGGTGACCGTGGTGCCGGTGGTCAGGCCGACCGTGTCGACGGTGTACGCCGTCGTGGTGGCGTTGCCGTTGGCGTCCTTCGTGACCAGCGGCCGCCCGTACTTGTCGTACGTGGTCCGCGTGCCGGTCTGCCAGGTGTAGGTGCCTCCGGCGTGGTCGGCGGCGGTCTGCGTCATGGTGACGTTGCCGACGGTCGGCGCGTTGGCCTGCGGGAAGGCGGTGGCGAACTGCGGGTCGTCGTAGAACGTCCGGGTCGCGGACTGCACCTGCGCGGGCCGGTTGACGGTGGCGGGCGCGGTGAGGGTGTTGTAGCCGGCCGGGGCCGAGGCGGTGCCGCCTTGGGTGAAGCCGCCGCAGGCCACCGACACGGTCTCCTGGGAGGCGACCAGGCCCACCAGGTTCAGGCCGGTGTTCGCCGGTGCGTAGGTGTAGCTGGTGCACTGGTCGTACGCGGCGTCCGCCGGCACGGTGTGCGAGTACGTGGCGGTCAGCAGACCGAAGTTGGCGTCAGTGGGGTTCGCGACGTAGCTGCTGTCGGTCTCGTTCACCCGCCACCCGGTGGGCGTGACGGAGGTCAGCGCCTGACGGCTGTAGCTCTCGGCGGGCTTCACCGCCTTCGCGGTGAGGTCCGGGAGGCCGCTGCGGCCGCGGGTCGCGGTGGCCGGGGACACCCAGTACGAGGTGATGGCCAGGTTCTCGACCGCGCCGCCGTCCCCCTTGTAGGTGGTGTTCTCCAGCGCCATGCCGGACAGCGGGCCGCTGTCGGGGTGGGCGCCGCCCTGGGAGTCAGTCAGGGAGACGGAGCGGGTGGAGCCGGCCGACAGCCAGTCCCCGTCCATGCCCCGGTAGTAGGAGGTCTTCTGCTTGGTCCGGCGGTCGTAGGTGACGTCGCCCACCAGGGTGGTCACGTCGGCGTAGCCGCGGAACTGGCCCCAGGTACGGTACTTGGGCTGAACGACCTCGTTGTCGTCGTAGTGCCAGGCGGCGCCACCGCCGTACTCGTACGAGGTGGTCTTGGCCAGCGCGCCGCCGGTTCGGTCGGCCTCCTGGACCATGGTGACGGCGTACTTCTGGAACCAGTCGGTGACCGGAGCGGTGTAGAACTTCGGCGTCCAGCTCACCGGGTAGCAGGAGTTGGTGTTGGTGGAGGCGTTGGCCGAGGCCACGTAGGCGGCGGTGCACGGGTTCGGCAGGCCGTAGGTGACGCTGGTCAGGCCGCCCAGCTCGCTGGTGACCGAGGTCAGCCGGTAGCGGTACATGCCGGGGAAGTTGGCGGTGTCCACCCGGTTCTGCATGGTGGTGCCGCCGAAGACCACGGGCGGGAGTGAGAGGGAGCCCGATCCGCCGGCCGTGGTGTCGCTGCCGGTGCGGGTGACGGAGGCCAGCCAGAGCGTCGGCGAGGTGCCGTCACCGGTGGGCGGCTCGGTCTGCGCGAAGTCGTAGGTGTCGACCGCGACCGACTTGGCGGACGCCGTGGAGAACTGCTTGGTGACGATCTGCTTCAGCCGGACGGTCGAGAAGAACGACGGCGACTGCGAGGTGCAGGTCTTGCCGCTGTCGCAGACCAGGTCGAACGGCACGTCCGGGAACTGGGTCCCGGCGTTGGTGGCCGAGATCGGGTCACAGGTGGCGGCCACGCAGCGCGAGCCGGTGAGGAAGTGCACCTGGTCCGGGACGGTGCCGAAGGCGCCGTTGTCGAGGAACCCGTAGTCGATCCGGGACAGGTAGGAGTCGCGGACGTACTTGGTGTTGGTCTTGCCCTTGTTCTGCCCGTAGTAGTTGGTGTCCTGGGTGTACCAGTAGGACATGGCCTGGCCCCGGACGTCCTTGACGTAGTCCAGGTGCCACTTGTAGGCCATGGTGCAGACCGAGGAGTCGAATCCGGCGGCGTTGTAGCACGGGTCGCCGGAGTGCGAGGAGTAGACCGGCACCGAGTCGACCGAGTTGGTCACCGGCTTGCCGGAGCTCCAGCCGGGCAGCTGGTTGCGGCCGAAGGAGTACACCGTGCCGGAGCGGTCGGTGACGGTCCAGTAGTCGGTGTTGTAGGTGCCGGTGCCGTTGTTGGAGGCCGTGACGTGGTTGATGACCTCGCCGTTGTCGTTCTGCGGCTTCCAGGTGTTCTTGCCGGAGTCCCAGACCAGGGCGGTCGACGAGCCGTTCAGCGACAGGGTGAGGATCGGCCCCGCGTAGCACTGGTCACCGGTCTCGGAGGGCGAGGCGGTGCCGCCGGGCTTGTCGGCGCAGGAGGTGAAGGTCTGCTCGATGAACGAGTCCGGGGTCGACCAGCCGTCGCCCAGCCAGGAGGCCTGCGCCTGGGTGGAGGCGGTCTTGCCGTCCACCGAGCCCGAGTCGTAGCCCAGCGAGATGTTGGGGACCAGGGTGGTGGTGGCGCCGGGGGTCTGGATCGGGTACGCGTAGGTGAAGGACCCGCCGGCGTTGCCGCCCGTCCACGATCCGGCCGGGGAGAGCGCGCCGGCCGCGTAGTTGCCGGCCGGGCCGCCGCCCTGGTTGCCGGAGTCGGTCGCGGCGAGGACCTGGACGGCGGACGCGGAGGCCTTCGCGAGCCCGACCTCCGCCGACACGCTGGACGTCTTCGCGTCGCGCTGGGTCGGGAGCGGGGTCTGCACCCGGCAGTCCGCGACCTCGGGCGTGGTCAGCGCGCAGGCAGGGAGGGTGACGAGCTGGAGGCGGGAGGCGTAGTTGCCGCCGTAGGCCTCGGCGAAGGCCGAGTAGTCGACGCCGACCCGGACCTTGCCCTCATCGGTGGAGCCGGCGGACGGATCGAGGGTGAAGACCACGCCGGAGATGCCCAGTTCGCCGGACTTCTTGTGGTCGAGCACCGTCACGCCGATGTCGGACGGTCCGTGCCCGGCACCGCTGCCCGGCTTGGCCGCCTGGAGCCAGACGGGCGTGCCGACGGCGGTCTGCTTGACGTTGGCGGCCTTGTCCGAGGACGCGGCCAGATGGGCGCTGCCCTTGGCCGCCTTGGGCCAGGTGGTGGCGTGCGGGGTGAAGCCGCGCTGGGTCTGTTCCACCTGCTGGGCGATCTTCGGTTTGAGGTCCTTGACGCCCTTCACGGCGCCTGCGGACGGCTTGTCGGGGTGCCACGGCTGGGCCTGGTCGGTGGCCTGGGCGGGGGTGGTGAGAAGCGCAAGTGTCAGCGCTGCCGCGGTAGTTCCCCCCATTCGTCGCCATGATCTATGTTGACGAACTATCAAGTCCTGGTCGGATATTCCGACTTGGCGCTTTGCTCTTCGGGGCATGGACTGGGTCACACCTCTGCGGATCGGCTGCATGAGGGCAGCACTGATTACCCGACGTGATGATCATCGCCGGAGGTGGCGACGACTATGGCAAGAGCGGCTGCCTCCCGCCACTGGCTGCACCCCTTCGACCAGCCAATTTTGCCAACTCTTTGCCGTGAGTTGCCGTTGCCATAAGCGGGCAAATTATCGAGAAGTCGCCCAATACCAGCTGATCGATCACCGGGGGGGCTATTCATATGTGGATCACGCTGTGCGAACCTCCTGCCCCGACGTCGGTGTTTCGCCGCCGTCCGAACCGAAGAACGAAAGGGCGGGGGCTCCTCGTGCCACCTTCCAGATCGAGACGTGTGCTCAGCGCAGCGCTGGGTGCGACGCTGACCGCACTGACCCTCACCGCGGCGATACCCGCGCAGGCGGACACCGCTCCGCCGCAGCCGTCCGACACGGCGCAGTCGTCCGCCGCGCAGGCCGCGAGCCCGCTGACGGCCGAACAGGCGTCCGCCCAGGCCTGGTCCACCGGGAAGGACGTCGTCGTTCAGGCCGCGACCACGCCGACCGACGAGCTGACGGCCAATCCGGACGGCGGCTTCACCCTCCAGCAGTCCGTCACCCCCGTCCGCGCGTACCGGGACGGCGGCTGGAAGGCGCTGGACGCCACCCTGGTGAAGCGCGCCGACGGCTCGGTCGCGCCGAAGGTGACCAGCAGCGCCCTCACCCTCTCCGGCGGCGGCTCCGGCCCGCTGGCGGAGATGAAGAACGGGAACCGGTCGCTCTCGCTGTCGCTCCCTGCCGCGTTGGTGAGGAACCTTCCCGCCCCGGTGCTGGACGGCCCCACCGCGACCTACGGCCTGCTGCCCGGCGTGGACCTGAAGGTCACCGCCGACCCTCAGGGCGGCTTCTCCGAGGTCCTGGTGGTCAAGGACGCGGCCGCGGCCGCCAACCCGGCCCTCAAGAAGCTCGCCTTCACCACCCGGACGACCGGCGTGGACCTGGAGACCGACGCGGGCGGCAACATCACCGCCAAGGACAAGCACGGCAAGGTCGCGTTCTCCGCGCCCGCGCCCGTCCGCGGCGTCTGGGACTCGGCGGCGGACACCTCGGTGCCGACCGTCACCGACCCGACCGACGGCACGGTGCTGGACGCCCGCAGCGGCGGCCCGGCCCGCTCCAGCGCCGCCGGCCCCGGCGCCACCGCACACACCGCGCCGCTGAAGGCGGAGGCCAAGGAGGGGGCCATCGCCCTCACCCCCGACCCCGCGCTGCTCGCGGGTGCGAACACCGTCTGGCCGTTGTACATCGACCCGACCCTCGTCCCCAGCGACGGCGGCAAGGGAGTCGGCTGGACGTATGTCAGCTCGGCGTTCCCGACGACCAGTTACTGGAACACGAGCGACGCCACGGGCCTGCGGGTCGGCTACAACAACTGGGAGTCGCCCTACTACGTGGGCCGGGCCTTCGTCCGGGTGCCGGTGCCCAGCAGCATCCACGGCGCACAGGTCAGCTCGTCCACGTTCTACGCCACCGAGACCTGGGCGCCGTCGTGCGGCGGGCGGGACGTCGAGCTGTGGAAGACCGACGCCATCTCGTCCTCGACCACGTGGAACAACCAGCCCGGCTGGACCACCAAGAGCGACACCAAGAACGTCGCCAACGGCTACAGCAGCGGTTGCCCCACCGCCTCGGTCGGCTTCGACACCACCGGGGTGATGCAGAGCGCCGCGAACGGCAACTGGGGTGACATCACCCTGGGTCTGCGGGCGACCGACGAGTCCGACGGCTACGGCTGGAAGAAGTTCCAGCCCAGCTCGATGAACATGACGACGAAGTACAACCATGTGCCGGACACCCCCACCGTGCTGACCACCTCGCCGGCGACCTCCTGCGCCGCGGTCCCCCCGACCGTGGTCGGCAACGGTGACGTCGTGCTGCGTGCCGCCGTGTCGGACCGGGACGAGGGCCAGCTCGGCGTCGTCTTCCGCCTGTTCAAGTCGTCCACCGGTGCGATGGTGGCCTCGTCCACCACCGGTCTGAAGGCGGACTCGGGCACCACGGCCCAGCTCCCGGTGAGCCGGCAGACCCTGGTGGACGCGGCGGGCGGAGCACCGACGGCGTTCTGGTGGAACGTCTACGCCGACGACGGCATCGGCAGGGGCGGCACCAGTGCGACCTGCCGGTTCACCTTCGACCCGACCGCTCCGGGCAAGCCGACCGCGAGCATCGGCAACGGCCCGTTCACGGTCGGGAGCCCGGCCCAGGTGGCCATTACCGCCAACCCGGTGGGGACCGCCCCCGCGAGCTACGTCTACCAGATGAACGGTGCCGCGCCCAGTACGGTCGTCGCCGTCGCCGGTGCCGCCACCGTCACCGTGAAGCCGACCCGTGCGCACAACGTGCTGACCGTCACCGCGCTCTCCGCGGGCGGCAACCCCAGCGGTGACAGCGAGGTCGTGGAGATCAGCGCGGCGGCGCCGGCGACCGCCGTGGAGAACGACCTCACCGGCGACGGCCGTGCCGACCTCGTCGCGGTCGGTGGCAAGTCCGGTCTGCCGGGCGGTCTCTGGCTCGCGAGCGGCGCCACCGACAAGTCGCTGAACACCGCCGCGGACAACCTCGGTTCCGAGGGGCTCGCGGGCACCAACCCGACCCCGGCGGACTGGAACGGCACCCAGGCGATCGTCGGGCACTTCCGTTCCGGCGCCGGCTTCAACGACGTCCTCCAGTACAACCCGACCACCGGCACCGGCCTCGTCCTCTTCGGCAACGGTGACGGTTCCGCGCTGTCGCCGCTGATCGGCAAGGGCGTCCCGTCGGTCGCCTTCACGTCGCCCACCACGAAGGCGAAGGCCACCTGGGTGGCCAACGCCGGGAAGCTCTACACGACCGCCGCCCAGGGCGAACCGAACCCGTTCCCGTCGCTGCTGAGCATCCTGGACGGCTCGCTCTACCTCCAGCCGACCACGGCCCAGTCCGGCGGCTTCTTCCCCGCCGAGGTCGACCTCTCCGACACCAACCCGACCGGCACCGGCACCTGGGCCGGCTGGACGATCGTCACCGCGCTCGGCACCGACGGCATGCCGGGCATGTTCGCCCGGTCCGACGTCGGCGGCCAGCTGTACTACTACAGCCCGGCGAACCTGCTGGCCCTGACCCTCGGCAACAGCGCCACTCCCGCCCTCGTCGCCTCGACGGGCTGGACCAAGGCCGCCAAGCCCACCCTCCAGGCCGCGGACATCGATCGCAACAACACCCTCGACCTCTGGTCGGTGGACGCCAACGGCAGCGCCACCGCCAACCTGTTCAACGGCACCACGGTCAGTGCCCAGCCCGCCCAGACGCTGGTCACCGCCACCCACAGCTGGGCGCTGAACGACAACGCCACCGAGGGCGCGGCGGTCACCACCGCCGCCGACCGCACCGGCAGCCTGAGCCTCACCGGTCAGGCCGGCGCGACCTGGAGCAGCAAGGACCTGTTCAGCCCCGACGTGCGTCTCAACGGCACCTCCACCGGTGTCCTGGGCACCGCCTCGCCGGCGCTGGACGTGGCGAAGAGCTTCACCGTCTCGGTGTGGGCCAAGCCGGACGAGACCGGCGGCATCGTGCTCTCGCAGGACGGGAACAACACCGCCGGCTTCATCCTCCACGCCAACAGCACTCTCAACCAGTGGGAGTTCTGCATGGCGGTGCAGGACTCCGGCTGGTGGTACGACTGCGTGCACCCGGGCGCGGGCAACTCCGTCCAGACGGGTGCCTGGACGCACCTGACCGCGACGTACAACAGCAACACCGGCGTGATGGCGTTGTACGTCAACGGCATCGTGGCCAACACGACCGGGCACAGCCCGGTCTCGGGATTCAGCAACAAGGGCTTCCGGGTCGGTGACTACCTCAACAACGGTACCCACCAGTTCTTCTACAAGGGTTCCGTCTCCAACGTCCGGACCTGGGCCGGCACCGCGCTGACGCCCAGTCAGGCGGCGCTGCTGTCAGGCACTCCCGGGTACGTGCTGTTCCCGAGCGACGACACCGACTACCCGAGCGGCACCACCTGGTCCGCGGGCAACGCCCGGATGCGCTTCGACGGCGGCCGGCTCGTCATCTCCAGCCCGGGCTACGGCACCTGGACGATGGGCGACGGCGGCAAGCCCGGCGCCGTGCTCAGCCTCCAGGCCGACGGCAACCTGGTCAGCTACCCGCAGGCGGCCCACACCACCGGCACCTCGCTCTGGTCCAGCAACACCTACCCGGCGGTGGGGGACGTGATGTTCTTCCAGCCCGACGGCAACCTGGTCATCTACAAGCCGGACGGCAGCCCGATCTGGTCCTCCGGATCGTTCAACTACGGCCGCCACTCGGCCGGTACCGAGTCCGGCGGCGACGGCAAGGTCCGCTGGGGCGACTTCAACGGTGACGGCCGGGCCGACGCGATCGTCATCAACGACAACGGCTCGGTCAACGTCAGGCTGAACAACGGCGGTGACGGCCACGGCGGTTGGACCGACCTCGGCCAGGTGGCGGTCGGTCTCACCAGTGACCGGACGAAGGTCCGCTTCGCGGACTGGGACGGCGACGGCAAGGTCGACTACCTGTACTTCACCGGTGGGGCGGTCACCGTCTACCTGAACAACGGCGGTGACGGCCGCGGCGGTTGGACGAAGGTCGGCCAGGTCACGCAGGGCAGCACCGGCGACGCCGACCACGTGCGGTTCGCCGACTTCGACGGCGACGGCAAGGCCGACTACATCACGCTCAGTGACGGCGGTGAGGTGACCGTCTTCCTCAACCGGGGCGGTGACGTCGGCGGCGGGTTCGTCCCGCTCGGGCGGGTGGCGTGGGGCGTCACGGGCGACCGCAGCCGGATCCGCTTCGCGGACATGGACGGCGACGGCAAGGCCGACTACACCATCGTCAACGACGACGGCGCCGTCACCACCTACATCAACAAGGGCGGTGACGTCGGCGGCGGCTGGTTCCTCCGCCCGAGGATCATCGTCGCGGCCACCAACCAGAACCAGGTGAACTTCGCCGACGTCAACGGCGACAACCGGACGGACTACCTGGTCACCAACGGTGCCACCACGGCCCGGCTCTCCAACGGCGGCGACGACTTCGCCACCCCAGGATGGCTCGACTGGGGCCAGATCCTGGGCGCCGCCTGATCCCGTAGCGGACGTTCCGCAGGAAGGACACCGTCGCCCCGTTCGGTAGCCACCGGCTGCCGGGCGGGGCGGCTTCCGTTTCCGGCCGGCGCGGTCCGTGCCACCCGTCCCTGGTTGCTGGGCCTGTGCCGACGGCGCAGGCTGGAAGGACCCAAGAGGTCCGGTTCCGCCCCGGGCCGGGAGGCGAGGTTCGCGATGAGCAGGCTTGAGGAGCAGATCACCATCGACGCCCCCGCGCAGGAGGTCTGGGGTCGGCTGCACGACATCGAGGGCTATGCGACGTTCATGGACAGCGTCCAGCGTGCTTATGCGCCCAGCAGCGACCGCGCCCATCTGGACGTGCGGGCCGGCGCGGTGCAGCGGGGGTTCGACGCCGTTCTCACCGACCACGGAGCCGAGCAGGTCCTCGCCTGGGAGACCCAGGGCACCCCGGAGCTGAAGGGCTCGCTCTCGGTGCGGTCGCTGGACCACGGCCACAGCGAGTTGCAGGTGCACGTGGAGTACGAGCCGCAGGCCATCCACGACACCTTCGGCGGCCCGAAGGGCATGGCCCAGGTGCACCGGATCGAGAACACCGTCCGGGGTGGCCTGGAGCAGTTCAAGAGCGTGGTGGAGTCGGGACGGTAGCGGGGCGGTAGTAGCGGGCCGGAGCCGGTGGGTGGTCCGGGCCCCGGCCGCCGGTGCGGTCGGGGCCCGTGGGCGGCGCGGGCCGGGTCAGGTCCTGGTGGGGGTGGGGGGTGTCTGCCCGGGGCTGGTCGGGGGTTCGGACGGGCGGGGCATGCAGGGCTGGGTCGAGGCCGGTACGGCGGTGGGGACGGGGGGCTGGGTGCACTCGCTGGGGTACATCGGGCCGATCATCTCGACGTGTCTGACCTGGTACGGGGCTTGTCCGTACCAGCCGTGGAAGGTGACGGTCACCTCGCGGACGTCGCCGACGGCGAAGGTCGTGCCCAGGGACTTCCAGTTCGGCCCGTCGGCCCAGAAGGTCAGCTCGCCGGTGCCCGTTCCGGTGCCCGAGATGGTGGCGAAGGTGTACGCGCCGGACATGTAGGCCGAGAAGGAGTACCTGGTGCCGGGTACGACCGGCACGGTCTGCCGGCAGCCGGCGTAGTCCTGCCCGCCGGGGCGGCCCTCGACGACCTGGCCGGTCTGGACGAACTCGCCCTCGCAGTGCCAGCCCCGGTCGAGCGGGTCGCGGAAGTCGCCGTTCTTGATCCAGTCCAGTGGCGCGGGCTGGGCGGTGGCGGAGCCGTTCACGGCGAGGGCGGTCGCGGCGGCGAGGACGAGGGCGCCGAGGGCGGCGCCGAGCGGGTGGCCGCCGTGGGCGTGGCGGGGGCGCGGGCGTCTTGGCCCTGTCAGGCCGGGAAGGTGTGGACGCATGGCATCTCCGGTGTGGGGGAGTTCGGGGGTGCTCAGGGGATATAGGTGCGCCGGCAGGTGGGGGAGGGCGAGGCGGACGGGGTGCCGTCGGTCGCGGTCGGCGCCGGGCCGCTCGGCTCGCCGCACGGGCGCGGTTCGAAGCCGGGGCCGACGAAGGACACCCGCCGGACGTCGTAGGCGCTCTGTTCGTACCAGCCGTGGAAGTACACGGTCAGCTCGGTGGTGTCCGGTCCGGTGGTGACCTGGGTGGACAGGTCGTTCCAGTCGCTCTGGCTCGACCAGGCGGAGGCGTTCTCGCCGCCCGCCCCGGTGACGCCGACGAAGGCGAACCGGCCGCGTACGGTGGCGAGGAGCGTGTAGGAGGAGTTCGGCAGGACCCGCACCCGCTGGGCGCACCGCGCGGTGCTGTCGGCGGTCGGGTAGCCGGACACGTAGTGGTCGTGCGGGATGGTGCTGGACCGGACGTTCGGCTCGCAGGTCCAGATCCACGGGTACGAGTCGAAGGCGCCGTTGACGATCAGGTCGACCCTCGGGAGCGGGTCCGCCGAGCCGGTGGCCAGGCCGACGGTGGAGGCCGCCGCGGCGATGGTGAGGGCGAGGCCGACGGGCAGGCCGAGGCGTCTGCTCCGGCGGGTGGGGCGTGGGTGGCGGGGTGCACGCATGCCGTCTCCGGGTGGGGGGAGTGCCGATGGGACAGCGGTGCGAGGGAGTGGAGGACACCATGGTGGATGCGGCCCGCCGCCGTCAAGGCGGGCGGGGGGAGCCGGAGTTGATGTCGAAGTGGTGAGGGGCGGGGAGCGGCTCGCCTCCCTCAGCCGGTCGTCGGCGAGGGCTCCACCGGCGGCGGCTCGGGCGAGTAGCGGGCCCCGCGGGCGCTGAAGTGGGCCAGGTAGTGGGTGACGCCGTCGACGTGCAGCTCCAGGGGCGGAGGATCGGTGACCAGATGGGTCCGGTGTCGGTCGCCGTCCACCTTGGCCGCCATCTTCGGCGTGTTCCAGGACCGTGCCCAGCTCTCCGCCTGTTCCTGGGGCCACAGGAAGCGGGCGGCGAACTCGTGCTCCTCGCCGGGCTCCGCCTCCGTCAACGCGCGCACCAGCGCCGGGCTGTAGACGGGCTTGACCCGGAAGTTCTCCAGGAACCGGCTCTGGATCACGATCCGGATGTAGCGACGGCTGTTGCCCCGGTGACGCCCGGCCACGATGACGTTCTCGCCGCCGTCGCCCCAGGCCGGCGGGGCGATCCACACCTTCGCCCCCGGCGCGAAGTGCCGCAGCCCCTCGCGGATCTCCAGCCCGCCTTCGCCGTGGCTGGTCTCCCGGGCGACGTTGGCCACGAGGCACACGCCCAGCGGCTTCGGTTCGGTTGTGTCCGTCATGGCTGCCATGATCGCCTGTCGCGGACGTGGTGGCGCGGCATTTTTCCGGGGGCCGGTCCCGAGGGGTTCGCCTGTCGGCCGTGTGCCGCGTGCCGTGCGCCCAGTTCCCAGTGCCCTGTGCCGTGACGCCTGAACAGGGAAAATACGCTGCCCGGGCGTTGGGCACTGTGAGAGGCTGGGCCGATGTCTACGACCCTCCGTCCCCTGGACGCCCGACACTTCCCCGCCTGGCTTGAACGCAGCCGGGACGAGTACGCCAAGGACCTCGTCGCCCTGGGGCAGACGTCCGAGGACGCCCTCCGGAACGCGGGCGAGACCCTGGCGCGGTACTTTCCGTCCGGGGCGCCGACCCCGGGGCACGTGGTCTTCGACGTGGTCGATGATGCCGGGGTGGCCGTCGGCTACCTCTGGATCGGGCCGGACGCGAGCGACGACGCCGGCGCCTGGTGGGTCTGGGACATCGCGATCGACGCCGACCGGCGTGGTCGGGGTCTGGGGCGAGCGGCGATGCTCCTCGGAGAGGAGTACGCCCGGGGGCAGGGCGCTCAGACGCTGGGTCTCAACGTCTTCGGGTTCAACCCGGGCGCGCGCGGCCTGTACGAGTCGCTCGGCTACGAGACGACCTCGGTGAAGATGCGCAAGAGACTCGGCTGAGCCCCCAGGCGGCGACGCACAGGAAGTCGGCGGGGCCGACTTCCCACGCGCGGCCCGCTCGTGAGGGAGGTCAGACCCGGTCGAGGGGGCGGTGCGGCTCGGCCGGGAAATCCACCGTGATCGCGTCGCCGGGGCGGACCACGCCACCGGCCTGGACGACGCCCATGATTCCGGCCTTGCGCACGATGGTCCCGGCCTCGTCGCGGTGGACGACCCGCTTCAGCAGCCCGGCCTGGAAGTTGTCGATCTGGAGGCAGGGGTTGCGCAGGCCGGTGACCTCCACGACCGCCTCGCCGCCGATGCGCAGCAGGGCACCGACGGGCAGGCCGAGCAGGTCGATGCCGCGCGTGGTGATGTTCTCGCCGAGGTCGCCGGGCGCCACGTCGAATCCCTCCTCGCCGACTTCGGTGAAGAGTTCCTCGTGGATGAGGTGGACCTGGCGCAGGTTCGGCTGGGTGGGGTCCTGCGCGACCCGGGAACGGTGCTTGACCGTGACGCCGGCGTGCACGTCCCCCTCGACGCCGAGCCCGGTGAGCAAGGTGATGTCGGTCCGGTTGGGCTTGGTGAAGGAGTACTCGCCGTTGCTGCTGACCGCCGTGACCGTCCCGCTCATCCCGTGGACCCCCTTGGTGGGTGGAGAACATTCGCCACCACGAGCCTAGCCTCCCTCACTATCCGGAACGGTTCGGGGTCGACCGTGAACCGAAGGACCGGCGGGCCGTCCGCCGGTGGCGTGGTGGCGAGGGCGGGCGGCCCGCCGGCTTCGACTGCGAGAGGGACGGGCGGCGCTACGGAGTCGAGCGGATGATCAATGGCCGCAGGGCCGGTTCGGAGAGGTCGCCACGCGCCACGACAGGAGCGCCGCAAGCCTGACCTGGGAGTCCGGCATGACCGAGCGAGGAATTCCCGCTCATCGCGGCACGGTCCGCGAGGCCCGGGGGGCGTCGACGCATCGACGGGCGCCCGGGACACGCCGGTAGGCCCTATGCCTTGTCCGTCCGAACGCGTCCCGGAGTGTGCCCGCGTGCCTCAGTCGGTGCTTTCCTGTGCCGGGTAGTGGATGACGACCGCACCGCCGGTGGCGTAGTTGGCGACATCGGCGGCCACCCGCTGGCCGTACGGTGACGCCTGCGCCTCGGCCATGGCGGCGGCGTCGGCGAATTCGCCCTCGAAGACCGCGAAGTACGGCGTTTCTCCCCCGATCGCCGCCACGTCGAAGCTGTAGCGCCACGCGAGCAGGCCGGGCCAATTCGCGATCAGTGGAAGGTGGTTGTTCACGTAGTAGTCGCGGAAGTCGTCACGGTCGGTGGGCTCGGGGTACAGGACCATCAACTTATGCATGACGGCCTCCGATGGTGGAGTTGCCCTCAGGGAAACTTGGCATGGTCACATTGTGGTGTCGGTCGAGGCCCGGTGGGCGGCTTTTCGCGATCTTCACCCGGCGGGAAGACGACGCCCGGCCGTGGCCGCCGTCCACCGCGGCCGGGCGTCGCGGCGGACGAAGGGCTCCATCGGGCCGGGCGTCGTGCGCGAGCTGGGGGTTCTCCTGGCCGTCCTGCCCGTCGGCCCTTCCCTTTTGGCGTTCCGGCCCCTCATCATGGTCACGAATGTGACGAGTCACTTCCGTAACTATGAACCACGAGACATGAGTTACGAGCCAAGAGCCACGAGCCACGAGCCATGAACAAGGAGCTGCCGTGACCGCGAGCACCACCCTCGACCGCTTCCGCACCGCCATGGAGAAGGGCGACCACGCCGCCCTGGAAGAACTGCTCACGCCGGACATCCGCTTCTACAGCGCCCTGAAGCCCGAGCCCATCGAGGGCCGGGACATGGTCATGGGCGTGTTCGGCGTGTTCATCCGGACACTGGAGGACTTCCGGTACGTCGGGTCGTACGACGGATCGTGCGAGACCAGCGCGGACGGGAGCGAGGCCGAGTCCGCGGTTCTGGTCTTCCGGACCGCCGTCGGCGGCGAGGAGGTCCACGGCATCGACCTGCTGCACTTCTCCGAGGACGGCCTGGTCAAGGAGTTCACCGCGATGGTGCGCCCGCAGGCGGCTGCCGAGGCACTCGGGCAGGCCGTGTACGAGGGGCTCGTCGCGGACGGCTTCGTCCCGGCGCCCGCGCCGGCCGCGGAGTGACGGAGGGTTAACTCCCCCCTTTTATGAAGGACCGGCTCCTCGTACGGAGAACCGGATCGGCTCTCGGCCGGATGACGGATGACGTCATCCGCGCCGGGGGCCTTTCGCATGTCGCGGCGGGGGTTCAGGTGCGGGCGGCCTGGGTGCGGCAGTGGGTGAGTGCGTAGCGGATGCGGGGGTCGGGGCTGGGGGTGGCGGTGAGGAGTTCACCGGCGGTGGTGAGAGCGGTCCAGTAAGTGGCGGGGTCTCCGGTGCGGGGCAGGGGCGTGGTGGAGACGAGGGAGAAGTAGGCGGCGGTGAGGTTGCCGGTGGTGAACCAGCGCTGGAGGCCGTGCTGGTGGCCGGGCCGGATGCCGCCCATCGCGTCCATGGCGGTCAGGAAGTGGGCGACGACGGTGCGCTCGGTGGGAGTGAGCCGCTTGGGGACGTCGAAGACGCCGAGGGCTTCGAGGACTTCGCCGGTGTCGGCTTCGCTGTCGGGCCGGGGGTCGGCGAGGAGGGCGTCGTGGCATTCGGCGAGGCGGCGGACGGCCTCGGCCGGCGGGATGTCGAGGGCGAGGCAGACGGCCTCGGCGCAGGGGAAGGGCTGGTGGCCGAGGCGGGCCAGGAGGGCGTAGGTGGCGGCGGGGGTCGCGCCGCGCGAGAGGGTGTGGCGGGCGAGGGTGGAGAGCTGCATGGGAGTTCGGGCTTTCAGGCGGTGATGAGGGTGGTGGTGGAGGCGGGGACGGGGGCGATGACGGCCCAGATGAGCTTGCCGATGCCGCCGGGGCGGGGCGCGCAGCCCCAGCGTTCGGCGAGTTCGTTCACGA
>NZ_JBHUAF010000119.1:0-21214 GCF_042789895.1 Kitasatospora sp. NPDC056783 | reverse complement strand
GGGAGGGGTCCTGGTCGCTCCCCGCACCGGCCGGTCCGCCGACGGTTGGCCGTGGGGTGACCTCGGTGGTTCGGCTCCGGGGTCTCGTTCCGGCTCCTCCCCAGCGAACCATGTCCGAAACCAGGTGGAACATGGTGTTTTGTCCGGTTCATCGCACTGAGGGGTTCCGGTCGAACGGACCGGCGACCGGACTCACCGCGCCGTAGCCGGGTAGCGTCTCCCTGACGGCCGCGGCGGGACCCGCGGCGTACCGCCGGATCCGGCGGGTTCGGCAGGGAAGCGGTGGTAGCGAGGATGGCGCGGGGCGGAAAGGCCTTCCAGGCCGTGGCCAAGGGCATGGCCGTGGTGGCGAGCGCGGCCGCCGTGATCGAACGGCGTCGGCGCGCCGCGATGGCGGCCGACCCCCACGAGCCGGCGTTGGCGGGCGGGCACGCGCCCGCGCTCGTCGAGGGGCTCGTCCCGGCTCCGGCCGGGGAGAGCGGCCCGGCCCCCGCGCCGCGGACGGACCGGGCTCCGGCGGCGCCGACCGGCACGGAGTCCGAGGCGGCCCCGGCCGCCGCGACGGCCGAGGCGACCTCGACGGCCGTCGCGGCTCCGGCCGCGCACGCCGGGTTCGGGCGGGAGTACCACCCGGGCCGTCCGGCCACGCCCGCCGAGGCGGTGCCGTGGGGATTGCGGGTGGCGGCCGAGTCGACCTGGCGGCTGCTGCTGCTCGGTGCCGCGCTCTACGTCCTCTTCTACGTCGTCGACATGCTGCGGCTGGTCGCCTTCTCGGTGCTGGCCTCGCTGCTGATCACCGCACTGCTGGAGCCCTCGGTCTCCTGGCTGCGCCGGCACGGGGTGCCGCGCTCGCTGGCGGCGGGAGGGGTGTTCCTGAGCGGCCTGGCCGGGATCGGACTGGTCGGCTGGTTCGTGGTCTGGCAGGTGTCGACCAACCTCTCGGACGTCACCACCCAGGTGAAGACCGGCGTCAACCAGCTGCGGGACTGGATGGTCACCGGACCGCTGCACCTGACCCAGCAGCAGATCACCGACTTCGCCAACCAGATCACCAAGGCCATCACCACCAACACCGATCAGCTCACCTCGGCCTCGATCACCGGCGCGCAGATCGCCGTCGAGGTGCTGACCGCGCTGCTGATGACCTTCTTCACCACCTTCTTCTTCCTCTACGACGGCGCGAAGATCTGGAACTGGGCGCTGCGCGGCCTGCCCCGGCAGTCCCGCTTCGCGATGGCCGGGGCAGGCCCGAAGGCATGGGTGACGCTCACCGCGTACGTGCGCGGGACGGTCTGCGTGGCCTTCATCGACGCGGTCTGCATCGGCGTCGGGGTGGACATGCTGGGAGTGCCGCTGGCGATGCCGATGGCCGTGATCATCTTCCTGGGCGCCTTCGTCCCGCTGGTCGGCGCGCTGGTCACCGGCACCGTCGCGGTGCTGATCGCGCTGGTCACCCAGGGGCCGTGGACGGCGTTGATGGTGCTGGTGGTGCTGGTGGTGGTGATGCAGGTCGAGAGCCACATCCTCCAGCCGCTGATCCTCGGCCGGGCCGTGCGGGTGCACCCGCTCGGCGTGGTGCTGGGCGTCGCGGCCGGCGGCATCATCGGCGGCATCGGCGGCGCGGTGGTCGCCGTGCCGCTGATCGCGGTGATCAACACCGTGGTCGGCCACCTGCGCCGGCGCAACGAGGCCGGTCAGGCCGTCTTCACCGCGCTCGAAGCCGCCCGCGAGGCCGCCGAGCGCACCGCGGCCGCCCCGGCGTCCGCGGCGACGCACGCGCCGGCACGGCCCGCGACGGAGTAGCCGACGGGTGCGCGAACGGGCCCCGGCCGGACGTGGTGTCCGGTCGGGGCCCGTTCGCGTGGACCGCGGGGTGGTGCGTCAGCCGTTGGCGCCGGCCAGGGCGGCCTCGGCGTCGAGGACGCCGGCCACGGCCTGGAGGACGGCGGCGATCTTCATCGAGGCCTGGACGACCTCGCGCTCGACGCCGGCCTTGCGCAGGACGGCCTCGTGCGAGTCGAGGCACTGGCCGCAGCCGTTGATGGCCGAGACCGCGAAGCACCAGAGCTCGAAGTCGACCTTCTCGACGCCCGGGGTGCCGATGATGTTCATCCGCAGACCGGCCCGCATCGTGCTGTACTCCTTGTCGGAGAGCAGGTGCAGCGTCCGGTAGTAGACGTTGTTCATCCCCATGATCGCGGCCGCGCCCTTGGCGGCGGTGTACGCCTCCGGGGAGAGGTTGGCCTTGGCCTCGGGCTCCAGCTCGCGCAGCAGGCCGGGGCTGCGGGTGGCCATCGCGCAGGAGAGCACGGTGCCCCAGAGCTGCTGGGCGGGGAGGTCGGAGTTGCCGATGACCGAGCCCAGGTTGAGCTTGAGGTCCTTGGCGTAGTCCGGGAGGGCGGCCTTCAGGTCGTCGAGGGCCATGGGTCAGCCCGCCAGCAGGGCCTGGGCGTCGAGGGTGTCCTCGCCCTTGCTCCAGTTGCACGGGCACAGCTCGTCGGTCTGCAGGGCGTCCAGCACCCGCAGGACCTCCTTGGGGTTACGGCCGACGGAGCCGGCGGTGACCATGACGAACTGGATCTCGTTGTTCGGGTCGACGATGAAGACGGCGCGCTGGGCGGTGCCGTCCTCGTTCTCGACGCCGCAGGCGCGCATCAGGTCGTGCTTGATGTCGGCCAGCATCGGGAAGGGCAGGTCGCGCAGGTCCTTGTGGTCCTTGCGCCAGGCGTGGTGCACGAACTCGGAGTCGCCGGAGACGCCGAGGATCTGGGCGTCGCGGTCCGCGAACTCGTCGTTCAGCTTGCCGAACGCGGCGATCTCGGTCGGGCAGACGAAGGTGAAGTCCATCGGCCAGAAGAAGACGACCTTCCACTTGCCCTCGTAGGACTTGTGGTTGATGTCGGCGAAGGCGCTCGCGGCGTCCAGGTCGACACAGGCCTTGAGGTCGAACTCGGGGAACTTGTCACCGATCGTGAGCACGTTCGCTTCTCCTGAAATAGATGAGGGGAGTTTGTCCGGAATCCGGACAGCAACCACCATTCCACATCGTGGACTGATCAGGGAAATAGCTAGACTGGATGTGTCTGATCGGAGATTGCTATCAGTACCGAACCGCCCACGTCGCGACCGGGCGCCCGCCGGAGCGCCGCCGCCAAGATCGACCCGGCTGTGGCGAGCGCCACAGCCCGCAGCCCCCGCACCCCGACCGTCGCCCAGCTGAAGGCGTTCGTCGCGGTGGCCGAGCACCGGCACTTCCGGGAGGCCGCCGCCACCACCGGGACCAGTCAGCCCGCGCTGTCCGGGGCGGTCGCGGCGCTCGAGGAGTCGCTGGGCGTGCAACTGGTCGAGCGTACGACGCGCAGGGTGATCGTCACCCCGCTGGGGGAGCGGGTGCACCGACACGCCCGTCGGGTGCTCGCCTCGCTCCAGGCCCTCACCGAGGAGGTCGAGGCCGCCCGCCGCCCGTTCACCGGGCCGCTGCACCTGGGCGTCATCCCGACCGTCGCGCCCTACCTGCTGCCCACCGTGCTGCGGCTGGTCCGCGACCGCTTCCCGGAGCTGGAACTGCACGTCCACGAGGAGCGCACCTCCTCGCTGCTGGAGGGCCTGGCCGTCGGGCGGCTGGACGTCCTGCTGCTCGCGCTCCCGGCCGGCGGCGCCTCGCCGACCAGGGACATCCCGCTGTTCGACGAGGACTTCGTCCTGCTGACCCCGCCCGGCCACCCGCTCGCCGGGCGGGTCGACGTGCCGCGCGACGCGCTGCTCGACCTGGACGTGCTGCTGCTGGAGGAGGGCCACTGCCTGCGGGACCAGGCGCTGGACATCTGCCGCGAGGTCGGCGCCGACCCGGCGGGCTCGACCACCCGCGCGGCCGGGCTGTCCACCCTGGTCCAGCTGGTCGCCGGCGGCCTCGGGGTGACCCTGCTGCCGGCCACCGCGCTGGACGTCGAGGCCGGGCGCACCGACCGGCTGGCCGCCGTCCGCTTCGCCGCCCCGGCGCCCGGCCGCCGGATCGGGCTGGCGATGCGACCGGGCTCGGCCCGCAGCGCCGAGTACGACCGCTTCGCGGCCGCGCTGCGCGAGGTGCTGGTCGAACTGCCGGTACGGATCGTCAGCTGACGGCCGCTCCGCCGAGGCAGAGCCCGACGGCGGTGGTCACCAGCAGGTCGAGGGCGCGCAGGGTGTCCGGGTCGGTGGGCTCGCCGGGGGTGCGCTGCGCCAGGTGGCGGCTGGTCAGGCCGTCGAAGCCGGCCAGGAAGAAGACCGCGACCTCCGGCGCCGGCAGGGCGAGCCGGATGCCGTGGGCGTCGGCCAGCGCGCCGAGTATCTCGGCCGCGGTGCCCTCGATCCCGCGCTGCATCGCCCACATGATGTCCTGGAGGTCCGGGTCGCGCATGGCCAGCGCGGCGAACTCGCTGAGCAGTTCGCAACGCCCGTCCGCCTTGGTCGAGTTCTCCCACAGGGCGTGGACCAGGGTGCGGACCTGCTCGCCGAACGGGCCGTCGCCGGGGTCGACCCCGCGGACGCTGTCGACGAAGTCGGCGGTGAGCTGTTCCACCACGGCCCGGTAGAGGTCCTTCTTGGTGCCGAAGGTGTAGTGCACCGTCGCCTGTGCCACGCCCAGCTCGGCCGCGATCGCGCGGGTGCTGCCGGCCGCGACGCCTTCCCTGGCCATCAGGTCGAGGGCGGCCTGGACCAGCTGCGGACGGCGTTCGGAGGCGGGGACGTGAGCCATTGGGCCAGGGTATCGCCACGGGCGGACAACTGTGTCACTCGATCTTGTCGAACGATTCTGTCGACCAACTTTGTCATGCGACAAAGTTGCCCGTACGGTGGTGCCGACACCCCTCCGACCGACCCCGAGGACCGCCGATGGCCACCTACCTGTACCGATTGGGCCGCTTCGGCTTCCGGCGAAGGCGCGCCGTCCTGGCCGTCTGGATCGCCCTGCTGATCGCGCTCGGCGGGGCCGCGGGCGCGTTCGCGGGCAAGACCAGCGACGAGTTCCGGGTCCCCGGCACGGAGGCGCAGACCACCCTGGACAAGATCAAGGGCGCCTTCCCGGAGCAGGACCACGGCTCCGCCCAGGTCGTCTTCGCCGCCCCCGCCCCCGGCGGTCTCACCGCCCCGGAGGCGGGCAAGGCGGTCAGCGAGGCGGTCGCCCGGATCGCCGCCGTCCCGGGAGTGGCCGCGGTGCCCGACCCGTACGCCACCGGCGCCGTCTCACCGGACGGCCGGGTCGCGATCGCCCTCGTCTCCTTCGACCACCGGCTCGCCGACATCACCGACCAGCAGCGCGAGGCCGTGAAGGCCGCCGCCGAACCGGCCCGCGCGGCCGGGCTGGAGGTCGCCGCCGGCGGCGACGCGTTCAACAAGATGGCACAGGTCGAGGGCGGCTCCGAGTCGATCGGCCTGCTGGTGGCCGGAGTGGTGCTGGTGATCACCCTGGGCACACTGGTCGCCGCCGGGATGCCGCTGCTGACCGCCCTGGTCGGGATCGGCGTGGCGCTCTCCGGGATCTGGGCCCTGACCGGCTCGTTCGAGATCCTCACCGCCGCCCCGGTGCTCGCCCTGATGGTCGGCCTCGCGGTCGGCATCGACTACGCGCTGTTCATCGTCTCCCGGCACCGCCGCCACCTGGCCGAGGGCCTGGAGCCCGAGGAGGCCGCCGCCCGCGCCACCGCGACCGCCGGCAGCGCGGTGGTCTTCGCCGGCCTGACCGTGGTCGTGGCGCTCGCCGGGCTCGCCGTCGCCGGGGTCCCGTTCCTGACCGTGATGGGCCTGGTCGCCTCCGGCGCCGTCGTGGTGGCCGTCCTGGTGGCGATCACCCTGCTGCCCGCGCTGCTCGGCTTCGCCGGCCGCTCGATCGACCGGCTGCCGGTGTGGAAGCGGGCGCTGCGCACCGACGGCCGCACCACCCTGGGCGAGCGCTGGGGCCGCTTCGTGGTCCGCCGCCCGCTGGCCGTCCTGCTCACCGGGCTGGCCGGGCTGGGCGTCCTCGCGGTGCCGGCCGCGAGCCTCTCCCTCGGCCTGCCGGGCGGCGGCTCGCAGGCCGCCGGAACCGACCCGCGCAAGGCCTACGACCTGATCGACGAGAGCTTCGGGCCCGGCTTCAACGCGCCGCTGGTGGTGGTCGTGGACGCCCACGGAACGCCGCGGCCGGAGCAGGCGGTGCGGGAGGTGGCGGGCAGGCTGCAGACCCTGGAGGGCGTCCGGACGCTGCTGCCGCCGGCCGTCGACCCGGCGAGCGGGACGGCCCTGGTGACCGTCATCCCGCAGACCGGACCGGACCACGAGGACACCAAGGCGCTGGTCAACGAGATCCGCGGCCAGCGCGAGGAGCTGAGGTCCGCGACCGGCGCCGGCATCGCCGTCACCGGCACCACGGCCGCCAACATCGACGTCTCCACCAAACTCGGCCAGGCACTGCCGCCATTCGTCGCGGTGATCGTCGGCATCGCGCTGGTGCTGCTCGCGCTGGCGTTCCGCTCGGTGCTCGTCCCGCTCAAGGCGGTGGCCGGCTTCCTGCTCAGCATCCTGGCCTCGACCGGCGCGGTGGTCGCGGTCTACCAGTGGGGCTGGCTGGACGGCCTGATCGACGTGCCGAAGGTCGGGCCGGTGGTGAGCTTCCTGCCGATCCTCCTGATCAGCGTGCTGTTCGGGCTGGCGATGGACTACGAGCTGTTCCTGGTCTCCGGGATGAAGGAGCAGCACGTCCACGGCACGGCGCCGCGCGAGGCGGTGGTGGCCGGGGTGCGCGACGGCGCCCGGGTGGTCACGGCCGCCGCGCTGATCATGATCTCGGTGTTCGGGGCGTTCGTCCTCGGCGACGACCCGATCGTCCAGCCGATCGGCTTCGCCCTCGCGGTGGGCGTGCTGGTGGACGCCTTCGTGGTGCGGATGGCGCTGGTGCCGGCCGCGATGGCGCTGTTCGGCCGGGCCGCCTGGTGGTTCCCGAAGCGGCTGGAGAAGGTCGTGCCGAAGGTCGACATGGAGGGCGAGCGGCTGATCGCCGGGCTGGAGAAGGAGCCGGCGAAGGAGCCCGCCGGGGTCTGAGGCGGACCGGTCCGAGGTGGACCGGTTCCGGGCCGGCCCCGTCCCGGCCCCGGAGCGCCCGGCGGGATTCCCTCCCGCCGGGCGCCGTCACGTCCGGACGGGCAGCCGCTGCTCGAACCAGACCACCTTGCCGGTGCCCAGCCGGGTCGCGCCCCAGCGGTCCGCGCACCGGGCCACTATCTGGAGCCCGCGCCCGCGTTCGTCCTCCGGCCCGGTACGGCGAGGGCGCGGCAGCAGCGGGCTGTCGTCGCCGACCTCGCAGCGCAGCCGGGTGGTGCGCACCAGGCTCAGGGTGACCGGCCGGGTGGCGTGCTGGACGGCGTTGGTGACCAGCTCGCTGACCATCAGCTCGGTCGCCTCGCAGAGCTCGTCCAGCCCCCAGCGGCGCAGCGTGTGCGCGGCCAGCCGGCGGGCCCGGCCCGGCGTCTCGTTGCGGGGCTGGAGGTACCAGTGGGCGACGTCCCCGGCCGGGATGCCGTCGAAGCAGGCGCCGAGCAGGGCGATGTCGTCGCCGCGGTCGCCGGGCGGCAGGATCCGCAGCGCCTCCTGGCACAGCTGCTCGGGGGACTGCCAGCGGGCGGCGGCGATCCGGGTGCGCAGCACCTCCAGACCGTCGCTGATCGGACGGGTGCGGGTCTCCACCAAGCCGTCGGTGAACAGCAGCAGTGCCGAGCCGGGCGGCGCGGGCAGTTCGACGGAGTTGAAGTCCACCCCGCCGACGCCGATCGGGGCCCCGGAGTCCAGCTCGACCAGCTCGGCGGTGCCGTCCGGGCGGACCAGTACCGGCGGGACGTGCCCGGCGTTGGCCATCACCACCCGGTTGGCGATCGGGTCGTACACCGCGTAGACGCAGGTGGCCAGGTGCTGTTCGCGGCCGAGCCGCTGGGCCTGCTCGTCCAGGTGGTAGAGCACCTCGTGCGGCGGCAGGTCGAGGGCGGCCAGGGTCTGGGCGCTGGTGCGCAGCTGGCCCATGATGGCGGCCGAGGTGAGCGAGTGGCCCATCACGTCGCCGACGATCAGGGCGACCCGGTTGCCGGGCAGCGGGACGGCGTCGTACCAGTCCCCGCCGACCTGCGCGCCGCGCTCACCGGGCAGGTAGCGCTGGGCGATCCGGACGCCGTGCGACTGCGGCAGCCGCAGCGGCAGCATGCTGCGCTGGAGCTCGTTGGCGATCTCCCACTCGCGGGCGTAGCGCAGCGCGGTGTCGACGGCCAGCCCGGCCTGGGTGGCGAGGTGCGCGGCGGTCGCGGTGTCCGCGGCGTCGAAGACCGGGCGGCCGGTGCGTTCGGGAGGGCGGCGGATCAGTATCAGCAGCCCGAGGACGGCCTTGCGGCCGCGCAGGGGCACGGCGAGGACGGAGGTGCCGGCGGCCAGCCGGGCCACTCCGCGGGTGCCGTACAGCTCGCGCAGCAGCGTCTCGGTGCGCTCGGCGCCGGGGGCGCCGAGGACGGCGGCCTCGGCGGGGCGCCGGCTCAGCAGGGCGTGGGCGCGCGCCGCGCCGCGGGTCACCGGGGTGGCCGGGCCGCCGTCGGCGGTCGAGCGGGCGCCGTAGCGGGAGCGCCGCCGGTCGTCCAGGGCGCTCGGGCGGCCGCGGCGGCCGATCCGGGTGCCGGTGCTGTGGTGTATCCGCAGCTCCTCCGGGAAGCCGGGTTCGCGTTCGACGTTGGGCAGCGGGTCGCGCAGGTGGACGACGGCGGCGTCGGCGAGCGTCGGGACCAGCACCCGGCCGATGTTGCGCAGCGTCGCGGCGAGGTCGAGGGCGCTGTTGATCCGCCGGGTCGCCGAGTCGAGGTACCCGAGGCGGTCCGCCATCTCGGCGCGCTCCGGGCGTCCGGCCGCCCGCCTCGCCGGGGCCGCGGCGCCGGCGGACGGCGTCGCGGCCGGGGCCGTCGGCAGGGCGTTCGGCAGGGCCGCTGTCGCCGCCGGTGCCGGGGCCGTGGTCAGGGCCGGGACCTGGCGGCGCTGACCCGGGACGGCGGGCGGCTGCTCCGCCTCGGTCTTGAGCTGGTCGCGCACGGCTGCCTGTCCTGGATTCGGTGTGGTCGGTGAGCTGTTCTGTTGCACCGGTCGCGGGTGCGGCCGGTGCGGTCCCGCTTTCGATCAGCCGACGCGTCGACAGCACAGGAACAGCTGTTCCTCCGGCGGCAGCGAGGTACTGGCCGGCGCGTACGGATGCCCCGAACACTCCTCGACGGCGAAGCCGGCCGAGACCAGAACCCGCTCCAGATCCTCCCTCAGATACCCACTGATCCGCAGCTCTCTGCCAAGGAACGGAAGCGGAACGTGATCCAGGTCCGCCTCGACCATACCGAGCGCCAGCAGCCCTCCCGGACGCAGGAGTTCGCGCAGCTGCCCGAGCACGGTCGGGATCTCGTCCTGCGGGAGCAGGATGAGCGAGAAGAACGCGGTCACGGCGGCGAACCGGCCCCGGCCGTTCGGCCCCAGTCCGGGGGCGTTCCAGACCCGGTCCGCGCGCTCGGTGGCCAGATCGTACAGGTCGATCCGGTGGAAGACCGGCGGGAAGTCGCCGGGGAAGACGGTCCGCCGGGCCAGTGCGAGCATCCCGTCGGAGAGGTCCGCGCCGGTCACCCGCAGGCCGCCCGCCGCCAGCTGGCGGACGGTCGGGTCTCCGGTGCCGCAGCCCACGTCCAGCACCCGGTCGCCGGGCTCCAGCCCGGCGAGCAGCCGCCGGCCGCAGGCCAGCTGGCCGTCCTTGGCGGGGAAGGCCTCGCCGTACCCGGCGCCGATGGTGTCGAAGGCGACCGCCTGCAGGGCCCGGGCCGCCCGGCGGAGCCGTACCTCGGGCTCGTCGTCCCCGGCGTCCTCGCCGACGGGGAACGGGTCGGATATCTGTCCGGTCGTCACGTTGTGAGGCACCCTTCCACCCGTGGCCTCCGGTGACTCCTCCACGGCCCGGGGGGCCGCTGCCGGCGGCGGTACGTCACGCACGCCTCACCACACGGCCGGATCGCACCCCGATGCGTTTCCAGCAGACACTCGTGTGCGTACTGGCATCTGAGAATATGCGTGATCTCTGCGCCATGGGGTCCCTTTCCGGCCAACTCGCCGTGCTTGGGCCGATGTGGCCGGAGTTGCGGAAGCACAAGGGTGTGGGCCGGGTTGTGCGCCGAGCCGCGCGCGCCGGGCGACGCGCCGCCACAGAGTCGATGACCTGTGGATTCGCCGACCCGAGGGCTGACTACCCGACGTTTATCGAACGTCAATCGGCGCGGTGCACAGTGGTGTCCAGCGCCGGGGAAGCGTTGAGGGCGCTCCCGCAGCCGGGGGGCTGCGGGAGCGTCGACACGCTGAACGGGGGAGAGGTCTCCACGGGGGGAAACGGGGACCTCACGGCGCGGGGGGAGGGAAGGGCTCGGTGTGCTGCTGGGAGATGAGGTCCGCCACGGGGGAGGCCTCAGGCACACCGAGCCGGGTGAAGATCGCGTGCGCTTCCCGGAGGCACGCGAGTCCACGGGCCGGCTGGGCGAGCGCCAGCAGCGCCTCGCCGAGCGCGGCGTTCGCCAGGCCCTGGCCGTAGGCGGTGTCCAGCTCCTGGGCGATCGCCAGCGACTCGCCGGCCGCCTCGGCGGCCTCGGCGGGCTGCCCGGCCGCGAGCAGGGCGGTGGCGAGGCGGGCCAGGGTGTAACCCTCCCAGAGGGGGTTCTGGTGGGACTGGTAGAGGCGGTGCGCCTCGCGCAGGTGCGGGACGGCCTCGCGGCCGGTGAGGACCACACCGAGTTGGTAGAGGGTCTGGGCGAGGAGCGGGCCGTTCTTGGAGGCCCGGGCGGCCGCGACGCCGTCGCGGGCCGACTTGATCGCCGTCTCCGTCATGCCGAGCCGGTGCTGTGCCCGGGCGATGTTGCTGACCACCCGCGCCTCGGCCGTCGGTGCGCCGACGGCCTGGCTGGTGGCACGGGCCTGTTCGTAGAACGACAGGGCCTCGGCCGGACGGTTGCCGACGTTCAGCATCACGCCCAGCATGTTGGCCGTGGCCATCAGGAGGAGCGTCGGATCGTTCGGCGACTGGTGGACCAGGCTCCGACGGAACGACCGCTCGGCCCCTTGGAAGTCACTGGTGACGGACTCCAGGGTGCCGAGGGCGAGGTGGACCCGGGCGAGCGCGGCGCGGTCGCCGCAGCGCTCCGCGTCGCGGCCGATGGTCTCCAGGATCTGCCGGCCCTGAGGGCCGTGGGTGGGGTCAGGGCCGAGGCTGTACAGCAGGAGCAGCAGGTCGATCGCCGCGTGCTGGGTGGCGCGAGGGCCGTCCGCCGCCGCGGCCGTGGCGTAGAGCAGAAGGGTGCCCTCGGTCCGGAGCCAGTCCTGAGCGGAGCCGCTGGTAGGCAGGTCGATCCCCGCCGAGGCGGGGGCGGTGAGCAACTCGGGCAGCAGGTCGTCCGGCTCGATGACCTGGGCGGCGTTGCGGACGGTCGGGATCAGCAGGCCGAGCAGGCGCAGGACCGCCTCCTCCTGCTCCCCGGTGTCCCCGATCCGCTCGTTCTGCCGCTGGGCGTAGAGCCGGAGGAGGTCGTGATAGCGGTAGCGGCCGGGAGTGAAGCACTCCAGCATGTTCGCCTCGACCAGCGCCTCGGCGAGGTCCTCGGCGGCGTACTCGTCCACGCCGAGCAGCGCCGCGGCGGCCGCCAGCGGGATGTCGGGGGAGTCGATCACGGCGAGCAGCCGAAAGGCGCGGGCCTCGTCCACGGTCAACTGTCCGTAGCCGAGCCCGATGGTGGTCTCCACGGCGAGGTTGCCGAGCTGGAGTTCGTCCAGCCGCCGGCGCTGGTCCGCTAACCGACGGGCCAGGTCGGAGACGCTCCACCGGGGGCGGCTGGCCAGCCGGGCGGCGGCGATGCGGACGGCCAGCGGCAGGAAGCCGCAGGCGGTGACGACCGCCATGGCCGCCTCCGGCTCGGCGGCGACCCGCTGCTCGCCGACGATGGTCGAGAACAGCGCCAGCGCCTCCTGCGGGGTCAGCTCCTCGACGTCGAACAGCTGGGCGCCGGGGATGCCGGCGAGCCTGGAGCGGCTGGTGGCGAGCACCGCGCTGCCGGAGACGCCCGGGATCAGCGGCCGGATCTGGTCGGCGTCCCGCGCGTTGTCCAGCAGGATCAGCATCCGCCGGTTGGCGAGCAGCGAGCGGTAGAGGGCCGCGCGCTGCTCCAGGGACTCCGGGTTCTCGGTGACGCCGAGCGCGTGCAGGAAGTCGCCGAGGACGACGGCCGGGTCGGCCGGCGAGGCGCCGGCGCCCCGCAGGTCGACGTACAGCTGTCCGTCCGGGAACTCGGTGCGGACCCGGTGGGCGACGTGCACCGCGAGGGTGGTCTTGCCGACGCCGCCGATGCCGGCCAGCGAGGTGACCACCACGGCCTGGCCGGTGGCGTTCAGCAGGACCGCCGAGAGGTCGGTGACCAGTTCGGCGCGGCCGCTGAAGTCCAGGACGTCGGCCGGGAGCTGCGCGGGCGCCGGGACGGTCGGGCGGTCCTTGGCCACCGCCTCGGGCAGGGCCGGGAGGGCGAGCGTCGGGTCGGCCGCGAGGATGCGGGTGTGCATCGTGGACAGGCCGGCGCCCGGTTCGACCCCGAGCTCCTCGATCAGCAGCTTGCGCGTGTCGGTGTAGACGCCGAGGGCCTCGGCCTGACGGCCGCAGCGGTACAGCGCCAGCATCAGCAGCTCGCGCAGCCGCTCGCGCAGCGGGTGTTCCGTCGTCAGGTTGTTGAGCTCTCCGACGATCTCCGCGTGCAGGCCGATGTCGAGGGCGGTGACGCACAGCTCCTCGGCGGCGGCCACCTGGCGCTCGGCCAGCCGCAGCCGCTGGGTGTCGGCGTAGGGGCCGGGGACGCCGGTGAGCGGGCGTCCGCTGAACAGCGCCAGTGCCTCGGTCAGCAGCCGGTGCGCCTCGTGCTTGTCGCCCGCGGCGCGGGCGGTCGCGGCCTCGGCGCAGAGCCGTTCGAAGACCGTCAGGTCGAGGTCCTCGCCCGGGATGCGCAGCGCGTAGCCGTCGGCGACCGAGACCAGCAGCTCGGCGGGCCGGCGCACCTCGCGCCGGGGCTCGATGACGGAGCGCAGCCGCGAGACGTAGGTGCGCAGCGCGGCGACCGCCTGGGCCGGGGGCCGGTCGCCCCAGAGCGCGTCGACCAGGTCCTGGGTGGTGACCGGGCGTCCGGAGTGCAGCAGCAGGGTGGTCAGGACGGCCTGCTGCTGGGGGGAGCCGAGGGAGAGGGGGGCGCCGTCGAGCCAGGCCTGGACCGGACCGAGGACTTGGAAGCGCAGCGCAGAGCTCTGCGACGTCTCCCGAAACTCCATGAAGTCCCCCGATGGCCTGTGGTGTCGATTCCGTGAAAGGGCGCTCGGCGGTCCGCCGTGGTGCTTCAGCTTAGGCGGACGCCCGACTCTGCCGGACGGCACCGCAAGCCGCACGATGTTTATCGGACATTTAATCAACCCTACGATACTGTCGCCGCGCCCGTGCCACGGAGGTCGGGCTGAACACAATTGATGACCGAAAGGCGGCCGCCCAATGGCCAACGACCAGAGCGTGACCCCGGTGGCGTCGGCGCCCGAGAACGAGGCGAAGACCGAGGCCCCGGCCGCCGCTGTGGAAGCGGGCAAGGCTGTCGAGGGCGCGGTGGCCGCGGCCTTGAACCCCACCGAGTACGCCGCGCCGACCGACGCGGAGAAGAACGCGTTCGAGAACGGTGCGTTCGGCGACGAGGGCCAGTACATCAAGGAGCCCGCCGAGCCGGCCGAGGGCAAGTCGGACGGCCCGTACAAGCCGGAGAACCTCATCGGCGGCAACCCGTAAGCGGTTCCGGCCGAGTGCCCCCGTGCCCCGTCCGGGCGCGGGGGCACCGCTGGTTATGCGCGCGCCAATTTGTGTGCGGGCCCATCGGGGAGGCCGATTCGCCGGTGGCCGATTCCCGCCCTTGGTGCACGCATGGTGACCGGTGACATCCGTAACGTGCCCGGCGGTGGGTGCGGGGCGTTCCGGAATTCCGGATTCACCGGGGGATAGCAGGGTCCGGAATGTAACTGCTTGCGAGGATTTTGCCGCGATTACCAGGAATGATCGCATTCAACCGAATCGCGGGGCCCGGGAACGGGCGAGACGTGGTGCGGTTCGGCGGTCCATTCGCGGCCGCCGCTCTCGGGGCGCAGGTAGTGCTCGCCGCCGAGGGTGTCCATGTAGATGCCGGTGCGTCCGGTCCTCCGGTCGAGGACGAGTTCACCCGTGTGTGGCCGGTAGGTCGAGGTGTCGCGCTGTCGGGTGCTCACCGCCTGCTCCTTTCGGCGTGTGCCCAGCATCTCTAGAGAAGCTAATATCTCTAGAGATGTCAACGGTCCGTCGTATCTCCTTACCGGCGACCCGGGGGCACGCCTACGATTCGGCCCAGGCAGAGGGAGCGGCGATGACCGGCAGCAGTGGCGACAAACAGCCCAAGTACCAGCGGATCGCCGAAGCCCTGAAGGCGGCCATCGACGCCGGCCGGTACCGCGCGGGGGACCGCCTGCCCGGCGAGAACGACCTCATGGACGAGTACGGCGTGGCCCGGATGACCGCCCGCCAGGCGCTGGGCGTGCTGCAGAGCGAGGGCCTCGCCGAGGCGCGCCGCGGGGCCGGGGTGTTCGTCCGGGACTTCCGGCCGCTGCGCCGGCGCGGCATCCAGCGGCTGGCACAGGGACACTGGGGCTCCGGCCGGTCGATATGGTCGGCGGACATCGACAACCGCAGCCTGGTGGTCGACCAGGTCTCCGTCACCGAACAGAGCGCGCCCGAGCACGTGGCCCGGGTGCTCGGGGTCGAGCCGGGCGCCCCGATGTGCGTGCGGCACCGCCGCTTCGTGCTGGACGGCAAGCCGGTGCTGCTCTCGACCTCCTACCTGCCCGCCGTCCTGGTCGCGGGCACCGCCATCACCCGCGAGGACACCGGCCCGGGCGGCACCTACGCCCGGCTGGCCGAGATCGGCGCCAAGCCCGTGCACTTCCGCGAGGAGGTTCGCTCCCGGATGCCCGGCGCCGAGGAGTCGGCCCGGCTGGACCTCTCCGCCGGCACCCCGGTCATCCTGATCTGCCGCACCGCCTTCGCCGACGAGGGCCAGGTCGTCGAGCTCAACGAGATGATCCTCGACGCGGCCTCCTACGTCCTGGAGTACGACTTCGACGCCTGAGCCCGGCTCGGCGTCGGCCCCTCACCGATAGTGGTAGCGGGCCTTGAGGATCTTCACCTCCTTCTCGTCCGCCCGGTACACGAGTCGGTGCTCGTCGTCGATCCGACGCGACCAGTAGCCGGCCAGGTCGCCCTTCAGCGGTTCGGGCTTCCCGATGCCGTCGAAGGGGTCTCGCTGGATCTCGCCGATCAGGCGGGTGACTCGCTGGGCCATCTTCCGGTTCGACCCGAGCCAGAACAGGAAGTCCTCCCAGCCGTCCGGGTCGAAGTGGACGCTCCTCACACCTCACCCGCCAGCGCTTCCAGCTCCTCCATGGTCCTCGCCACGCCGGGGTGGCCGGCCTTGTCGCGGGCGACGGCCTCCATGAGCCGCTGCGCGTTGGCGGGGGAGCGCAGGAGATGGATCGTCTCCTGCCAGGAGTCGTAGTCCTCGGCGGACATCAGGACGGCGTCCCCGCCCTTGGAGGTGATCCTTATGGGGGCGTGGTCGTCGTTGACCTTCTTGATCAACGGAAAGAGCTGGGTGCGCGCCTCACTTGCGCTGATCGCCATGGGGTGGCCCTTCACTATGGTGCCGGATATCCGTACCGCAATGGTACGAGTCCTCCGTACCAGGTGCGAGGCGATTGGCGTACGAAAGGCCCCGGCCGCAGGGGCGGCCGGGGCGGTGAAGGGGCGCGTGGGACTCCGCGCGGCTACTCCTTGGAGCGGATCCGCAGGTTGGTGATCAGTGGGCCCTCGGTGGTCTCGCGGAAGAAGTCGTTGCCCTTGTCGTCGACGACGATGAAGGCCGGGAAGTCCTCGACCTCGATGCGCCAGACCGCCTCCATGCCGAGCTCGGCGTACTCCAGCACCTCGACCTTCTTGATGCAGTCCTGGGCGAGACGGGCGGCCGGGCCGCCGATCGAGCCGAGGTAGAAGCCGCCGTGCCGGGCACAGGCGTCGGTGACCTGCTTGCTGCGGTTGCCCTTGGCGAGCATGACCATCGAGCCGCCGGCCGCCTGGAACTGGTCGACGTAGGAGTCCATCCGGCCGGCCGTGGTCGGGCCGAAGGAGCCGGAGGCGAAGCCCTCGGGGGTCTTGGCCGGGCCCGCGTAGTAGACCGGGTGGTCCTGGAGGTACTTGGGCATGCCCTCGCCGGCGTCCAGGCGCTCCTTGATCTTGGCGTGGGCGATGTCGCGGGCGACGACCAGCGTGCCGGTGAGCGAGAGCCGGGTCTTCACCGGGTGCTTGGACAGCTCGGCGCGGATCGCGGACATCGGCTGGTCGAGGTCGACGCGCACCACGTCGTCGTCGTCGAGGTGCTCGTCGGTGGTGTCCGGCAGGTACTTCGCCGGGTCGGTCTCCAGCTGCTCCAGGAACACGCCCTCGGCGGTGATCTTGCCGAGCGCCTGGCGGTCGGCGGAGCAGGAGACGGCCATCGCGACCGGCAGCGAGGCGCCGTGCCGCGGCAGGCGCACCACGCGCACGTCGTGGCAGAAGTACTTGCCGCCGAACTGGGCGCCGATGCCGATCTTCTGGGTCAGCTCGGTGACCTTGGCCTCCAGCTCCAGGTCGCGGAAGCCGTGGCCGGTCTTGGCGTCGCCGGAGGTCGGCAGGTTGTCCAGGTAGTGCGCCGAGGCGTACTTGGCGGTCTTCAGCGCGAACTCGGCGCTGGTGCCGCCGATCACGATGGCCAGGTGGTACGGCGGGCAGGCCGCGGTGCCCAGCGAGCGGATCTTCTGCTCCAGGAACGAGAGCATGCTCGCCTCGTTCAGGATGGCCTTGGTCTCCTGGTACAGGTACGACTTGTTGGCGGAGCCGCCGCCCTTGGCCATGAACAGGAACTTGTACGCGTCGCCGTCGGTGGCGTACAGCTCGATCTGGGCCGGCAGGTTGTTGCCGGTGTTCTTCTCGTCCCACATGGTCACCGGGGCCATCTGGGAGTAGCGCAGGTTGAGCTTGGTGTACGCGTCGTACACGCCGCGGGCGATCGCGGACTCGTCGCCGCCCTGGGTCAGCACGTTCTGGCCGCGCTTGCCCATGACGATCGCGGTGCCGGTGTCCTGGCACATCGGGAGGATGCCGCCGGCCGAGATGTTGACGTTCTTCAGCAGGTCGAGCGCGACGAAGCGGTCGTTGGGGCTGGCCTCCGGGTCGTCCAGGATGCGGCGCAGCTGGGCGAGGTGGGCGGGGCGCAGGTAGTGGGAGATGTCGTGCATCGCCTCGGCCGTCAGCAGCCGCAGCGCCTCGGGCTCGACCTGGAGGAAGGTGCGACCGCCGGCCTCGACGGTGGAGACACCCTCGGAGGTGAGCTTGCGGTACGGGGTCGGGTCAGCGCCCAGGGGGAGCAGGTCGCTGTACTCGAAGTCTGGCGTGGGAGCCATGGGGGCGGTCCTTAGCTATCCAGTTGGTCCGGCTGCGTCGGCGAAGCACCATCCAGGGTAGGACCCGGCGGGAGCGGGCCCGCGGACAGGGCAGCCTTGCGTGACCGGGCTCACTCGCGCAGGAGTGCGAGCGACTAGGCTGCCCCCGTGGACAACTCGCCGTCGCACGACGACTCGGGGCAGCCGCCGGTGCCGGCGCCCGTACCGATGACCAAGCCCGAAGCCAAGCCCGAACTCAAGCCCGAAGCCAAGCCCGAGGCCAGGCCTGAGGCCGCGTCGCGGCCGCACGCGCCGGTCGCGGAGGCGGAGCTGAGGGTCTCCGACGCCGACCGCGAGAAGGTCGCGGAACTGCTGCGGGACGCCTACGCCGAGGGCCGCCTGGACGCGGACGAGCACGCGGACCGGATCGAGGCCGCCTACGCCGCGAAGACCGTCGGCGACCTCGCGCCGCTGACCAGGGACCTGCCGGCCCGCCCGCTGTCCTTCGAGAAGCAGCCGCTGGACGCCCCGCGGCCCGCGCGCCCGCCGCAGCCGCCCGCGCGCCAGGAGTCCCCGATGGTGGTGGCCGTGTTCGGCGGCGCCGCCCGCAAGGGCCGCTGGCGGGTGGGCTCGCACCTGAGCGCCTTCGCGGCGTTCGGCGGGGTGGAGATCGACCTGACCGACGCCGTGTTCGAGTCCCCCGAGGTGGAGATCACGGTGACGGCGATCTTCGGCGGGGTCCAGGTCCGGGTGCCGGAGAACGTCAGCCTCCAGGGGTCCGGCATCGGGATCTTCGGCGGTTTCGACGTCCGCGAGGCGACCGCGGCGGACCCGTACGCTCCGGTTGTCCGGGTCAAGGGCCTTGCGCTGTTCGGTGGTTGCGAGGCCAAGCCGCGCCGGGGCAAGAAGCTGAAGGAGTGGGTGCGCCGCCAACTGGGCACCGACTGACCGCCGTTGACCTGCGAAGCGCCCGGCCGGGAAGCAACTCCCGGTCGGGCGCTCGACGTTGTGGTGGGTGCGCTGTGTAGTCGATTGCGTGCAGTGTGCATGAATCGCGGTCGGGCGGGGTAGTTCCTTCCGCACATCGCTTCTTGTACGGCTGCGCACCGGAGGCGGCCGAGCGGCCGTACTGGCGTTCGACAGCGGGGGCTCGCAGCCGGCACGGGAGCGAGGGTTCCCCGTGTCCGAGAGCCTCGTCAGGAGTACGGCCGTGCTGCATCCGATCGAGTCCCGCACCACCCTGCCAGTCGCCGCCGCGCAGGTCCTGGAGCGCCGTCACGGCGTCCGGCCGCAGCCGCAGCCCCCGGGCGGGCCGGCGGGAGCCCCCGCGGGTGAGGACAACCCCTGGCACACCGGTGCGGCGTGCCGACGGGACGAGGTGGGGCTGTTCTTCGCCCCCTCCAAGGAGCCGACGGCGGCCCGGCTGTCGCGGGAGGAGCAGGCCAAGCAGGTGTGCGCCCGCTGTCCCGTGCTGCTGGAGTGCCGTGAGCACGCGCTGGCGCAGCCGGAGCCGTACGGGGTCTGGGGCGGGCTGACGGCCGCCGAGCGGCGGGTGGTGCTGGCCCGGCGCCGCCGCCGGGACACGGAGCTGCGCGAGGCGGCCCGGGCGACGGAGGCCGCGCGGCGCCGGATAGCCGGGTGACGCCGGGCCGGAGAGCGGCCGGGACATGCCACGGCCCCGGCGGAAGGGGATTCCGCCGGGGCCGCTGAGTGCCTTCTTTCGGGCCTCAGTTGGCGCGGTCGAAGTCGATCGCGCTGTACGCCCGCAGCTTCGAGAGCTTGTGGGTGGAGTTGATCTCGCGGATGGTGCCGCTCTTGGAGCGCATCACCAGCGAGCTGGTGGTGGCGGTCTCCGAGCGGTAGTGCACGCCGCGCAGCAGCTCGCCGTCGGTGATGCCGGTCGCGACGAAGAACACGTTCTCGCCGCTGACCAGGTCGTCGGTGGTGAGCACCCGGTCCAGGTCGTGGCCCGCGTCCAGGGCCTTCTGGCGCTCGGCGTCGTCCTTGGGCCACAGCCGGCCCTGGATCACGCCGCCCATGCACTTCATGGCGCAGGCCGCGATGATGCCCTCCGGGGTGCCGCCGACGCCCATCAGCAGGTCGACGCCGGTGCCCTCGCGGGCGGCCATGATGGCGCCGGCCACGTCGCCGTCCGAGATGAACTTGATCCGGGCGCCGGCCTCGCGGATCTCCCGGACCAGGCCGTCGTGGCGGGGGCGGTCGAGCACCACGACGGTGACGTCCTCGACGGCGCTGCCCTTGGCCTTGGCGACCCGGCGGATGTTGACGGCCGGCGGGGCGGTGATGTCGACGAACTCGGCCGCCTCCGGGCCGGCCACCAGCTTGTCCATGTAGAACACGGCGCTGGGGTCGAACATGGTGCCGCGGTCGGCGACGGCCAGCACGGCCACCGCGTTGTTCATGCCCTTGGCGGTCAGCGTGGTGCCGTCCACCGGGTCGACCGCGACGTCGCACTCGGCGCCGGTGCCGTCGCCGACCCGCTCGCCGTTGTAGAGCATCGGGGCTTCGTCCTTCTCGCCCTCGCCGATGACGACGATGCCGTTCATCGACACGGTCGAGACGAGGGTGCGCATCGCCTTGACGGCGGCGCCGTCCGCGCCGTTCTTGTCACCGCGGCCGACCCACCGGCCGGCAGCCATCGCCGCCGCCTCGGTGACCCGGACGAGTTCGAGCGCGAGGTTCCGGTCCGGAGCCTCGGGCGCGACCTCCAGGGCACTGGGAAGGTGGTGCGGGTACTGCGTGGACATCGTCGTTACCTCTCTGTACGCGACGACCAGTGAGCGCCCGACTACTGCCAGGTCGAACGCCGTGGTGAGGGTATTGCGATCGTATCTGCCCATGAGATGACTGTCTGTGGCGCGGGTCGCTGCTCTGTGGTGGAAACAGTCGGTTCGTCCCGTATCACCCATTCGTGGACACCCCTGGTGGCCGCCGCCGGATGTGGATGAGTCACCATGTGGGGGTGGCAGCAGACAGCAAGGGCATGAGGGGTCGGCAGACCGTACGGGACATGGTCCTGTCGATGCTGGCCGTCGGTTTCGTCGTCTGGATCGGGTACCTGTTCCTCCCGCACGGCAACGGCGGCGACCCGGTGCGCGTGGTCGGGTACCAGGTGGAGGCGGCCTCCGCGAAGCGCGCCGCGCCGTACCCGCTGCTCGCCCCGGAGGGGCTGTCGGACAAGTGGCGGGCCAACTCGGTCAGCTACCGGCCGGCCTCCGACAACAACGGCAAGGGCAACGCCTGGCACCTGGGCTTCGTGACCCCCTCCGGCCAGTACGCGGCGATCGAGCAGAGCGACGCGCCGCGCGACGCGCTGCTGGCCGAGTACGTGAAGGGCGCCCAGCCGGACGGCGCCTCCGAGGTGGCCGGCCGCTCCTGGGAACGGGTGCAGGGCGAGAAGGACCGTGCGCTGACCGCGCGGACCGGCACCGGGACCACCCTGCTCACCGGCACCGCGTCCTACGAGGAGCTGGCCGAGCTGGCGCAGGCGCTCAAGTAGCGGGCCCTCCGCGCGGCTCCCGCGGGCCCGCGCTCCCCGAGGGCGGATCGCGCCGCCCCGCACCACCCCGCGCACGCCGAAGGGCCCCGCACCGGACGAACCGGTGCGGGGCCCTTTCGCGCGGGGGCC